>JAVHPV010000324.1:0-20978 GCA_036170775.1 Gallionella sp.
GCCACTGACGATCCGTACCTTCCCAACCCAACGATAACAAGGTGTACAGCTTCTTACGCCAGCCTGTATGAATTTTGTCACGACAAATCGCCAAGTCAGGAATCATCCCAACATACAGGAACAGCACCGACGAACTTAGGTAGGTGAAAATCGCCATCGCATCCCACAATAAAGGGGATTGGAAATTCGGCCAGATACCACGTTCATTAGGATAGGGGAGCGAATAGTAAAACTGCCATAAACGACCTATGTGTACCATCACGAACAACCCTGCTGTCATCAGCGAAAACGTAGTCATCGCCTCAGCAAAACGGTAAATTGGCTTACGCCAGTCAGCGTGCATCAAATGCAAAATAGCCGACAGTAGCGTACCGGAATGGCTCATACCAATCCAGAAAATGAAAGTGGCAATATACAAACCCCAAACATGCGGGTTGTTCAGATTTGCTACGCCCATCCCCGTGTTGTACTGATAAATTTCACAGCCCAAACCGACGCTAAATGCAGCAATAGCCAATACAAGAATGACCCAATACAAAGGGCGAGGATTTTCCAAGCTATTCAACACATCTTGGTTAATTTTTGCCCACGCTATATCTTCGCGAATATCTTTCATCGTTATTCCTTAGAGGATTTCTAGTTATCTCTGCCGATTAAACAGCGGCTTCGCGCACACGTTCCATATACATCACCGATGGATATGGGCGCAGCTCTTCAAGGATGCGGTAGCCACGCAAATCCGAGCCGCCCTTTTCTTTATCCTTATGCTGCTCGTCTCTGTCTATCTCGACACGCTGAGCCTGCCATTGCTTGTGCACCTTGGACTCAGCATCCACCAAATTACCAAAAGTAATGGCATTGGTTGGGCACACTTGTTGGCAAGCAGTTTGTACTTCCCCTTCGCGCACAATACGACCTTCACCCTTGGCAGTAACCTTGGCCGCAGCCAAACGCTGAACGCAGAAGGTGCACTTCTCCATCACGCCCTTACCGCGTACAGACACATCAGGATTTAATTGACGATTCATCTCGGCCGGCCAAACGTTATCCGTGGTTGGATAGTCGTACCAATTGAAGTAACGCACCTTAAACGGGCAGTTGGCCGAGCAGTAACGCGAGCCAACGCAACGGTTGTAAATCTGCGAATTCAATCCGTCGGCAGTATGGTTAGTGGCCGCCACAGGACACACGGTTTCACAGGGTGCAGCTTCGCACTGTTGGCACATCATGGGTAAAAATTGCGCGCCCTGATCGGGAAAATCTCGACCATCCTCGTCCCAATAACGCTCGATACGCATCCAGTGCATCCCTTGCCCATGGGAGAACTTCTCTTTACCAACGACGGGAATATTATTTTCGGCATAACAAGCAACGCTGCAAGCGTTGCAACCCGTACATGCATCCAAATCAATACTCATTGCCCACTTATAGGGATCGTGAGGCTTATCATCAACTGGGTGAAAATGGCGGAACTGTGACCAGTTCTCTAGTAAATTTGTTACTGACATAGCTTAGACCTCCTCCGAAAGCGTGACTTGATCTGTGGACTTGCGCACGGCAATCTTCTTGCCCATTTGCTGTCCACCCGCAGCACCCTCATCCTTCACAACGATGACTCGCTGACCTGTTTTAGTTAGCTTGACGCGAGTTTCATGCAGAGCCAATTCGCCTGTCTCTTGATCGAACACCGCATCCATAATCTGGAATGGATTGACCCCGTAGCCCTTGGCATAACGCCCCATGGCCTCATGCCCACGCCCTAAAGGAATCGAAATTGCATCGGGATGTATCCCTGGAAACACATAAGCTTGCGCTTTGATCGAACCGACTTTCGAGGCCACCTCGACAATATCACCCTCAACAATCCCCAGTTCAGCCGCTTTCTTAGGATGAATCTCCACCCATGAATCCCACACGATAGTCGTGAGCGGATCGGGAGATTCTTGCAGCCAAGGTTGATTAGTATGTCGTCCATCGCGCAAACTTGCAGACACACTCGGAATTAAATGCAACGGGTATTGAGCATCTGCGGGTGTAGATGCAGGTAAGGTGAGCCCTGTAGCACTCGCCTTTGCACTGACGGCAACGGGTGCGCCTGCCAACTTAACCAAACCCTTGCTCAACGTGTCGTTCCAGAACACATCATCATCTGCACCCGCACCACCTAGCGCAGCTTTATTTTGCAGCACTGCGCCACGCAAGTATGCGTAGTAGTCATCAAAAGCTTTGTATTCCTCAGGCTTGCGCTGTTTAACCAACGCCAATAGCACATCGCCCATGCCTTGCGTGTTGGCGTGCAGTTTTTCCATCAGCGGTTGCTGGATGTTAATTTGCGCACCATCGGCCATGTACTCAGGAACTTGCGTCCCCCAGTCTTCTAACGCAGAATCGAGTGGCAACACCAAATCAGCCTGCAACGCGGTCTCATCCAAGTAATGTGCGAAAGCCACCTTGAAACCAGCTTTAGCCATATTTTCCTTGAACTTCAATGCGCCTGGTGCAGTAAATACAGGATTCGCAGCATAGTTGAACAACACCTTGAATTTGCCAGCCGCCAACCCCTCATTGAGCGACTTCAATGCCGCACTATTGCCTGCAGCAGGAGTCATTTGCGGGAAGGGCACAGCCGCCGTTGCTTCCACAGTCTTACCGATATTACCCAACACTTGATTGAGCAAATTGATTGCCGCAGCGTTTTGCGAGCCATGCGCATAACCTTCCGCAGCACTGCCCACTAGCACCAAGCTTGGCGTACGTTCTTTAAGCAGAGCCACCAGTTTAGTGAGATGCTCTGCCGACACCCCCGTCTCTTGCGTAACACGCGCCGAATCAAAATCTTTGACCGCAGCCGCCACGTCACCCGACAACGCCACACCCGCAGCACCCAACGCATTGATGATACCCAGCGCCAGCACGCCTTCAGTACCAGGACGAACCACCAGCCAACGATCGGCATTAGCCCCCGTCAAAGTCATCTTGGATTCAACCTGCACTAGCACACCGCGAGCACCATCCACACCTTTACGGAACTGCGCATATTGTTGCGAGAAGTGCACAGGAGAAACCCAACTCCCCAAGAAGTCTGCACCGAAGGACAACACCACCTTGGCTTTGTTAATACTGAAGCGCGGCATCGCCACGCCGTAAGATTTTTCGTTCGCGGAACGTTGCACTGCGGGAGAAATCGCTTCATAGACAAAGTGATTTTTGCTTGCCAGCGCGTCCAAATAGTTACCCAACAAAGCTTTCAGATGACCACTCACCGAGCCGCTCAGGAAGGCGATTTCTTCACCACTCACCCCCGCCAATTTTTCAGCGATTAAGGCATAAGCTTTTTCCCAAGTGATGGTCTCACCCTTATCGCCATTACGCAGCAATGGTTCACGCACGCGATCTGGATTGTAGTGATGCTGAACACCTGCCTGCCCCAACCCACACATTTTTCCGTGGTTAATCGCAGAATCCGCATTACCTTCCAACTTCAACACTCGACCTTCGCGCACTCGACCACTGATACTGCAACCCGCATCGCATTGCGCGCAGGTGGAGTTAAAGTAAACCCCAATCCCAGGAATCATGTAATCACTGGCTTCCACATAGGAAACCACCGTCTCTTTACCATCTTCAATCGAGGTGTTGCCGCAACCACTCAACGCTACCGCTGTGCCGCCCCAGCCCAACACCTTCAGAAAATCACGCCGATCAAAACCGCTATCCATCATCACAACCTCTCTGGAAAATTCTTTTGACATATCAGCCCCAATTATTTATGGCATTGCCAGCAGTCGTTCGGGCCTTGCGCCTTAGGCACAGCACCCGATGCGTCTGCCACGGGTTTTTGAAAACTGTACCAGTAGGCTTGATTGCCGACAGGCATCCCCCCTTCAGCCGTCACAGGATGCTCTTTTTGGTGACAACTCGCGCACCATCCCATGGACAAAGGCTTGCTGCGACGCGCGACGGTCATTTCTTTCACGTCACCATGACAGTAACCGCACGCTTCTTGGGTCGGACGATTTTGCTGCTCAACAAAACGCTTGATATGACGCTCGTGGTTGAAGCGCACAAAATCAGGCATATCGTGTACTTTTTTCCAAGGAATCGCTTTCTTGGCATCCCAATACTCAAACAGCTTTTTGATGCGCGGTTTGTCTTTCACCGACTCAATGTTTTGGTGACAGCCAATACATTTTTGCAAAGGTGGAATACCCGCTACCGCACTACGTCGCGCATAGGTATGGCAGTATTGACAATCAATCTGCATATCCTTGGCATGGCGGTTGTGTGGAAACTCAATGGGTTGCTCAACTTGTGGACCTAAGCTGTCCTCGGTAGTTAAGGTAGGCTGAGAACTGTCAACTGCATAGTTACTGCCAGCAGCAAACAAACCAATCAGCATGATAGATAGGCGTAAGAAACGGTGCATCGTGAGGACTCTCCCAGCAAACAATGATCTTATGCCAACGTTTGTTGGCATAAACGAACCGATAAATTGGATTATTTTTTGGTGCGGTGTATCGCAATTAAAATTATTATCTGTTCATGGAACTCTATGAACACCCTGCGACTTCACAGGCGAATAATGTCTAGTATGAAAAATAAAGTCAACACTGAACACTTGGGGCTTCCAACCATGCCGAAATAAACTTATATGGCACAAAAAATTACAGCATTTGCTTATATACAAGCCCCCGAGATTAAAAAGACCATGAATGAAGAACAAGCCGTCTTAGATTTTTTTTCAAAGCCAGAAAATTTGCCTCTCGCGCTATCCGTTGCGGAGCGCATTGATGAAATCCGCGTCACCCTCAACAACAATTTTTGGCGCGCATTGATCAGTCAAACTAGCGCGTTGTTGCGGCAAGAATCGCAATTATGGCGCGTGGCGGTGACCGATGATAAAAACACCACAGATCAACTCGTGGGCTTGCATTGCAACATCCCTGAAGATCAACCCATCTACCTGCGCCCGATGCTAGAACAGCAATTGCTGGGTGGGGTTTGGCGTATCTATGGCGGTTTGATGTGGAGTACAGCACCGACCGCAGAACATCTACAACTGCCAGAGGTGATTGCACTCAAAGAAAAAATGCTCACAGCGGGATACAAAAACAACGAAAGTTTTCTGGCATGGCAATGGACACATTTGCATCCCCGTCGTGCAGATTTTTTGCTGCGCTTTAGCCAATCCCCTCAATTGTTGATTGATAAGGCAATGAATATCTTGCGTATGCTGTTGATTGACCAAGCTAACGCATTGCGAGCGGCAAATATGGCCTTGCGCCACGTTCCCCACAGCACGGGCATAAACTTAACCCACTTACACCGCAATCAAACTATCAAATCGGATTAGCTTGATCGAAAAAGCGATGTTCTAGGGCAAAGCGTTCAGCAAGATGCTGCCCCAGTGCCTGTATGCCTAAACGCTCGGTGGCATGATGCCCAGCAGCGATGAAAGCCACTGCGCTTTCTTGGGCGAGATGATAATTTTGTTCGGAACTCTCGCCCGTCAAATAACAATCGACACCTTGCGCCAACGCCGCTGCAAAATAGCCTTGCGCACCACCACTGCACCAGCCAATGCGCCGCACTATTTTTTGTGCATCCCCCACAACCAACGGGACGCGCTGTAAAGCCTGCGCAACCTGTTGAGAAAATTGTTGCAAGCTCAGTGGCTGCGCTAACTCTCCGACCCACGCAATGTTTTGTTCAGCAAATTGCGCCAACGCTTGTATCCCCAGCAACTTGCCCAGCTGCGCGTTATTGCCCAAAACAGGGTGCGCATCGAGCGGCAAATGGTAAGCGAGCAGACTAACATCATGGTTGAGTAAAGCGGCAATGCGCCGTTTTTTTATCCCCACAATGGCGGCATCTTCGTTGCGCCAAAAAAAACCGTGATGCACCAGAATCGCATCTGCCCCCCAGGCTATCGCTTCGTCTAGCACCTGTTGCGACGCACTCACCGCCGTGGCGATTCGACATACCTCACTCCGCCCTTCCACCTGCAAGCCATTCGGGCAGTAGTCTTTGAACAGATTGGTTTGTAGCAGGCTTGCGTTATAATCGCGTAACTCAGTAAGCAACATGATTTATCCCTAAATTTATTCTTAAATTCATCATACCATGCGTAAACACTGGCTTTTGTTCACACAGGCCGTCACTCTGGGTTTGGCCGTACTCTTCATCGTTAGCACGCTCAAACCCGAGTTATTGCCCGCCGCTGCGCGCAGCTCAGTTGTCACCTTAAAACAAAGCGAAGCCGCCGATAGCACCAACAAGTTAACCAACACGGGGCTCAGCACCGCCGCCAGCAAAGCCATGCCCGCCGTGGTCAATATTTTCACCAGTACGGAAGTCAAAGTACCGATCAATCCATTCATGGAAGATCCGCGTTTTCGCTTCTTTTTTGGTGACCAAGGGGATGATCAACCTGAAAAAAATTCTAGTTTAGGCTCGGGTGTCATTGTCAGTCCTGAGGGCTACATCCTGACCAATCATCACGTCGTTGAAGCCGCCGATCAAATCGAGGTTGCCTTGGCGGATGGCCGCAAGACCAAGGCGCATGTGGTGGGTTCTGATCCCGAAACCGACATTGCGGTAATCAAGATTGAACTCCCCGACGCAATTCCCGCCATTACTTTTGGACATCCTGAACAAGCACGCGTGGGAGACATGGTACTCGCCATCGGCAATCCGTTTGGGGTAGGTCAAACGGTCACGATGGGCATTATCAGCGCACTCAAACGCGACCATCTTGGCTTGAATACTTTTGAGAATTTCATTCAGACCGATGCCGCCATCAATCCTGGCAATTCCGGCGGCGCATTAGTGGATACCAATGGCAATTTAATCGGCATCAACAGTGCGATTTATTCGCCCAATGGTGGCTCGCTCGGTATCGGCTTCGCCATTCCTGCTAATAGCGCGAGAAAAACCATGGAGCAAATCATCCAGAATGGTTCAGTAACGCGTGGTTGGATCGGTGCGGGGGTGCAAGAACTCACTCCAGAACTGGCGGAATCTTTCAAGCTAGGAGACACGCAAGGCGTGCTCATTACCGATGTGGTACGGAACAGCCCTGCCGAACATGCGGGAGTTAAAGCGGGTGACATACTGATAGCCATTGACAACCAACCTATCCCTGATTGGAGTGCCATGCTGGAAACAGTGGCTAACCTAGCTCCTGGCAGGGTCGTCCCCACGAAGCTCATACGTAACGGTGTTGCAACAGAATTACCAATTAAAATCGGCAAACGCCCGAAACCTAAAGCACAGTAATTCTGAGTCACCAGCACACACTCAGTACGGTGCAAAGACCAATTCTGGCACAACAAATTCCCAGCGGTCGCAACGTCGCGTGCGCTGAAACCCTTCGTCGTCCTCTAGTGCCGCACGCGTATAAATTGCCGCCACACTAGCGGCAATACAGTGCATACCCGACGGGGGTTGATACTTTTTCGCCATACGCCCAACCACCCTCTCTTGCTCATCGAGCAACTCCCAGCGTCCGCTACATTCTTGTAAGCGCAATACATCACCGACTTGCAATTCGGCAATCGCTCGATGCACAGCATGATCGTATGAATAGTTGCCCGCGAAACCCAAGTTAACCTCACCCCAATCGGGCATCTGATAACGGTATGCTAATTGAGCAGGGGCAAGCGGCAGCACTGTCGGCGCGCGCCACAACAATGCGCTAGAGTCAGGCAACGCCGCCAGAAACACGTGTTTGCCTTGCATCTGCGCCAAAGTGAGTGTGTCACGTGCACGCGTCATCGCCACGTAATATAGGCGGCGCAAAGCATCTATCTCCTCACCCCGTTGTTCCCAACCGCCATCCAACACCACCACGTGATCGAATTCCAACCCCTTCGCGCTGTGTGCCGTGACCAGTAACAAACCATTTTGGCAGCGGCGCATTTCGCGACCCCATTCGGCCAGCCATTCAACAAAATGCACTTTGGGCAATGCGCCGCGACCGCATTCCTCGGCATATTCCGCACACCCCTCCTGCAACATCTGCCACCAGCTATTTTGCGCTTGCTGCTTGAGCCAGTCGCTCACTTGCATCACACTGATCAATTGCCCTGTTTGTCCGCGCACCCATGCCAGCAGGGCTTGCGTCTCGCGCAATTTCCATACACTGCCGCGCTGTTCATTCGCCATTTGCACAGGAATAGAGTACATCTCACAATAGCTACGCACGGGGTCAAGGTATTGCCATTCGCGTGCAATCACCGCCACGCGCGACCAATCCCACGCCGCATCTAAATGGGCAAGCCGACACAGCTCAGTCATCACAGCAAGAGCCTGTTGCAAGCGGCTGTTCCCCGCTGGCAACACTTGTACACGACCTTGCACCACGCTATCGCGCTGTTGCCATGCACCACCCGCTGGCTGTTTAGTACGCGCGGCGTTGATGCGTATCGACTCGGTGATTTTCATACGCTCGGCAGCGGGTGCAATCAGCAAATTGCTGACTGCAATGATGTTGGCGGTAGAACGATAGTTTTCAACCAAATAGACGGGCTTGGACTGATAGTCCTGCGCGAAACGTCGAATGAATTCGACCGAAGCACCTGCGAAACCGTAAATATTTTGGTCATCGTCACCCACTGCGAACAAGCTCAACTTGCCCTCTGCATCGGGCAAGGTGCGCCCAGCCAGGGCGGCGATCAAGTCGTATTGATCTGCATCAATATCCTGATATTCATCGACCAATATCCAACGAAAACCGCGCAATAGTCGTTCACGTTGCGCGTCGGACTCATCCGCTGACAAACCCTCGCCTGTCAGCAAAGCGGTGGCTGCGCGCAACACCGCTTTGAAATCTTGCTCACTCGCGGCATGTTCCGCAAAGCTCGCGCCCACCAAACGCATCGCCAGCGCATGACAAGTCAGCACCGTCACGCCCTTGGCATCATCGCCAATCAAAGCAAACAAGCGACGGCGTATTTCGACCGCCGCGTGACGGTTGTAAGCCAGTGCCAAAATGCCCTGCGGATGCGCACGACGCACGCGCACTAGATACGCAATGCGATGCACCAATACGCGTGTTTTTCCTGAACCTGGCCCCGCCAATACCAGCACATTGGTTTGCTCTCGGTCATCCGCCACGATGCTTTGCTGGGTACGATTCTTCAATGTTTCAACAATCTCGCGCCAAGACTCTGGAGTGGTTTGACGCGCAATTTCTTGTTCGCGTCCCGCCAACCAACGTTGCAAAAAATCTGCGCACGACAACTGGAAATAATCGCCCACCAAGGCCAAGGCTTCCCGGATTTTCTCCATGCCCAAGTGCGCATATTCCGCCATGACATGTATCTGGGTGGTCTTTTCATCGTAGTGAAACTGCAAGGGTTGAAAATCATGTTTATTGAAGCGCGCTTTAGGGTCGTGCAAATGAATGGTCATGGCGGCACGAAATACCGCCAGCCCTTTATTCAAGGTGATGATTTTTTGATCATGCAACCATAGCAAGGCTTGGTTCACCAGCTTGGGCGTGTCTTTCACTTGGCCTGCCATCGCCAAATCTCGGTCTATCGCGTCGCTTAATTCACCCAAGGTGGTTTCGGCAAGTTGATCGTTACCCCGTGCCGCCGCTGGCAACTTGCTCAATAAATGTCGCAATAGTTGCCGTGCAGCCGCACGACGCAACTCGGCAGTTTTTTCTAAGGCTCGCCACTCCCGTTGCAGCCACACTTGCAGCGTATCCGCATCCAACGCTTTAATCCGCAAACTCGCCGTGCCGCCATCTTCACTGCGCCCATCTTTTGCCAGACTTTGCAACACACTCAATAGGCGTTCAGGCAACGCCTCAACATAGCCGTTATCTTTGAGCCGCTGCGCGGTTTGGCGCAGATGCAGCGGAGCGGATTCCCCCACGACTAAATCTGGCGCATGAACCCGCAATTCCGCAAGCAAAGCAATTTCCAACTCAGCGGCTTGGTTAAAACGTTTGTCCGAAGAACGCTCCACCGCCACATGCACAAAGGCGGTCAGCGCGCTGTCATTACTGGAGATATGCAAGGCATGCAAATCGTACAGGGCGCGGCGAATTTGTTCCGCCGTCATACCCACTGAGCCTCTCAATTCATCAGTTGATATTCCTTCATCAACATCGGCACTCAGTAAAGTTTGCACCAAGCTAAGTAGCTGACGGCGATACGTGTCGGGCATAGGCGATTTAGCCAACTTGGCAGACGCTTCCGCCAGCGAGGTGACACGCAAGGACGACGGGAAAAGTTGCACCTGATTTTCTTCGCGCGTCAGCAATGCCGCCTCTTCCAACCAACAAATGGCGGTGCGCACACGCGTGTCATCGGTCGCATCATCGCGCTTGAAATCGCCCTCCTGCTCCACACCGAGGATTTCCCCTGTGGTAGCTATGATGGTGTCGTCTTGCTGCTTCTTGGATTTGAGCCGTTGCAAGGATTTGAGAATCGCTTGAATTTCGTTTTTGCTGAGCTTACTGCGAGCCGACATGCTGAATTGTCGCTCCACATCAGGCTGCGCAAACAGCAACACGCAACGCGCGGGTTGACGATCGCGCCCGGCGCGTCCCGCCTCCTGCAAATAATTTTCCAGCGAACCAGGAATGTCCGCATGAATCACCAGCCGCACATCGGCTTTGTCGATGCCCATGCCAAAAGCGTTGGTCGCCACAATCACGCGCAATTCGCTGGCGACAAAACGCTGCTGCACACTTTTCTTCGCTTCGGGCTTGAGTCCCGCATGAAAGTGTTCGGCGGACACCCCGCTGGCGTGCAAAAACTCCGCCACTTCTTCGGTTTGCCCGCGCGTTGCGCAATACACAATTGCGCCGCCTGGCTGCGTTGCCGGCAGATAGGTCGTCAAAATGTGCTGGATGTCGCTCAACTTAGTGCCTGGCGTAGTCGGAATCACTTCAAAGTCAAGGTTGTCACGTTTCGCACCGCCATCAAACTGTTGTAGTGACACCGCCAAGCGTTCTTGGAAATGACTGACAATATCCGCCACCACATCAGGCTTGGCGGTAGCGGTTAGACACAAGATAGGCGGAATCGCCAACTCGCCCGCGCGCTCTTTGATAAAGCGCGCCACATAGCGATAGTCGGGGCGAAAATCGTTGCCCCACTTGGACAAACAATGCGCTTCATCTAATACCCACGCGCCAATCTCGCGCTGCGCCAACACGCGGCGCACCGTCTTGCTGCGCAGTTGTTCGGGCGCAATAAACAAAATGCCCACATCCCCTAGACGCACCCGATCCAATACATCGCTGCGTTCTGGCATGGACAACAGGCCATTGATGGCTGCGGCACAGCTAATGCCCGCTTTTTCCAACCCAGCCACTTGATCCGCCATCAAGGCCACCAAGGGCGAAATCACCACCGTGAGTGCACCCGTTTTATCAAAGCGCGACAACGCGGGAATTTGATAGCACAACGATTTCCCAGTCCCCGTGGGCAAAATACCCAACACGTTGTTGCCGCGCATGGCTGCTTCAACAATGGCGCGTTGCAAAGGCTGTCCTGAGGCATCTTGGGGTTCTGCGCGAAAGTCCGCCAAATGCGGAAACCATTTACGCAATTCGTGACGCGCATCATGGCGAGTACGGCACCACACACATTCTGGGTCTGCGCAGGGCGTATCACGCAAGCGTTTGACCAACGCCCCCGCACTAGGAAATTGATGGCGCACCCACGGTGGCATCACTGAATTGCCGCCCGCGACCGATAGCCAAGCTAACGCGTAAGCCAATGACCAAGCATGCTCAGCGGCATGGTCGAGAATGTCACTGAGCTGCACTTGACAGACTTGCTGGCGCGTCAGCGTGACAATCACTGCACGCAGTTCACTGTCACTGGGACGTGCTTTGCCACGTATTTTGAAAAAGAAATTATTTGTTCCCGAAGTCGCCCCATCGAGTGTGGTCAGCCAATGCCAAGCCGCGAGTAAGTCAGGGTTGGTTTTTTGCAAGGCTTGCTGTTGGTCGTGAAAAACCTGCAACGCCAGTCGCGCATCGAGCTCTGGATCATTCAGCCGCACACGTTGCAATTGACCGTCTTGATAATGCTTAACCAAATGGTGGTAGGGGTTACGCGGAAAGGCTAAGGGATTGAGCCATAAGGTATCTACACACGGCAGTTGGAGTATTGCCAAACTGGGATTGGCTGCGGCGAGATGTCGCGCATCAAACTGAATCAGGTTGTGTCCCAACAGAAATTTCAGACCACGAGAAAATTGGTCAAGCTCCAGTAGCTCTTGTTGCAGATCTTTTGCGTGTCCCACATAAGCGACTTGGTTATCACCACGTACGCCAGCAAAGTGATAAATGCGCGAATCGTGTTTGCCGACCTCAAGATCGATAGATAAACAATGCGGGGCAAAATTTGGCGGAAGCTCGCTCATGAACGCACACAGTCAAAAACCTGATTGCCTCCGCGCCAAACTCATTGTGCTGCAGCGAGACTTTTTTTCCCCACCCAGCTCGCCACCACAATGCCCGCTTCGTAGAGTAGCCACAGTGGCATCGCCAACATAAATTGCGACACCACATCGGGCGGGGTGAAGATTGCCCCGACGACAAACGCCCCGACCACCACGTAAGGGCGGACTTCGCGCAATTTCGCCACCGACACCACCCCCATGCGCACCAACAGCACCACCACCACGGGCACTTGAAAAGTCAAGCCAAAAGCTATGAACATGGACAACACAAAACTCAGATATTTATCAATGTCGGTCATCACAGCCACCCCGATCGGCGCAGCAGCCGTGACAAAACCGAATACCACGGGGAAAACCACAAAGTAGGCAAAGCTCATGCCCGCAAAAAACAACAGCGTACTGGCAACAATCAACGGCACAATCAAACGCTTTTCATGGGCATACAAACCTGGGGCAACAAAACGCCAAATTTGGTACAGGATGTAGGGCAGCGCAATGAGAAATGCGGTCATCATCGCTACTTTAAGTGGTACAAAAAAAGGCGTGGTGACATCGGTGGCAATCATTTGCGCCCCCTTGGGCAACTTCGCCAGCAGCGGGCGGGCTAACCAAGCATACAAATTTGCCGCCCACGGAAACAAGCCAATGAACACGAGGAGTAACGCCACCAGTGCATTCATCAAGCGTGTGCGCAGCTCAATCAAATGCGCGATGAAAGTTTCTGAGGTGGACATTAAGGTTGTAGGTTAGAAGAAGATGATGATGAAGGCGGCAGGAGTGACGCTTTTTCTGTTTGCAGTGCGGCATCAACCAAGGAAGCCCCCGAGCGGTTAATTTGCTGCACCTGTTGTTCTACATTATTTGCAGCAGTACGCATCGCTTGTTCGGCAGCACTCGCTTCGGCTTGCACTTTTTCCTGCAACTGACGCAATTCATCAATCGCCATATCGCGCGAAATATCCGCCTTAACACCGTTCACATAACGCTGCGCGCGTCCATACAAGTGACCGAGAGTACGGGCAACTTTAGGCAAGCGTTCTGGGCCGATGACCACCAAAGCAACCACCAACACCACCATTAACTCAGGAAAACTAAAATCAAACATTTTTGCAGTTGAACACCCACATTAGACGCGAGTCGTATGCTTTTCTGTGGCTTCACCCGCAATGGTTTTATCCGTTTCTGTCAACTGTTTGTTGGGCTCTTCATCGGAGCGCATCCCCTCCTTAAAACCTTTGACTGCGCCACCTAAATCGCTGCCGATGTTGCGTAGTTTTTTCGTGCCAAACACCAGCATCACCACCACCAACACAATCAGCCAATGCCAAATACTCATTGATCCCATGTCTCTCTCCTTAAAAATTAACTACGCTTAACCATCGGCGGAATGTTGCCACCGCCGATGATGTGAATATGCAAATGAAAAATCTCTTGCCCTCCCCCTTTTCCCGTATTGATGACGGTGCGAAAACCCGCTGTTAAACCTTGTTCCAAGGCCAACTTGGGAGCTAACAGCAGCATCCGCCCTAACAACGCGGCATGAGCCTCCCCCGCCTGAGCCAAGGAGATTAGGTGCTGTTTCGGGATCAACATGAAATGTATCGGCGCAACAGGATTGATGTCATGAAACGCCAGCACCTCGTCGTCTTCATAGACTTTGCGGCAAGGAATTTCACCACGGGCAATTTTGCAAAACAGGCAGTCGCTCATATTCATTCCTTAGGACGGCTATTTTTTTCGGCGATGCCCGACAAGCCTTCGCGGCGCGCTAATTCATTCAGCACATCATCGGCAGTCAAGCCCTTGTGCGCCAGCAACACCATGCTGTGAAACCATAGGTCAGCCAATTCATACACCAAATGTTGTGCATCACCTTCTTTGCTAGCGAGGATGACTTCCGTCGCCTCTTCACCCACTTTTTTTAGAATCGCATCCTCGCCTTTGCTAAACAGCTTGGCCACATAGGAGCTATCGGGCGATGCCTGTTTGCGTGATGCAAGGGTTGCTGTCAACCGCAGCAAAATATCTGTACTCATTTTTTATAAATCTCGTCAGGGGATTTCAACACGGGGTCAACTTCGACCCACTGACCTTTTTCCAAGCGTGAAAAGAAACAACTGGCGCGTCCCGTATGGCAGGCAATGCCGCCTTGTTGTTCGACCTGCAACAAAATCACATCGGCATCACAATCTAAACGAATCTCACGCACCACTTGAAAGTGTCCTGATTCCTCGCCTTTGTGCCACAGCTTTTTACGCGAGCGCGACCAATATACCGCTTGGTTTTTTTGCCAAGTTAATTTCAATGCCTCGCGGTTCATCCATGCCACCATTAATACTTGCCCCGTGTTGGCATCTTGTGCAATGGCGGGGATCAGACCCTCCGCAGACCAGTTGATCTTATTCAGCCATGTTTCATTCATAAGCGCACCTCTATGCCTTGTTGTGCCATGAATTGTTTGGCTTGTTGCACCGTGTATTCACCAAAGTGGAAAATGCTGGCGGCCAGCACGGCATCCGCGCCCCCCTGCGTTACCCCATCGGCAAGATGTTGCAAATTCCCCACCCCGCCGCTGGCGATGACCGGCACATCCAGCGCATCAGTAACTGCGCGCGTCAAGGCCAGATCAAAACCGCGCTTTTGTCCGTCTTGATCCATGCTGGTGAGCAATATCTCACCCGCCCCCAGCATTTGCATTTTTTTTGCCCACTCAATGACATCTAGCCCCGTGGCTTTGCGCCCACCATGCGTAAACACTTGCCACTGGTTGGGTGCGGTTTGCTTGGCATCAATCGCCACCACGATGCACTGCGATCCATAGCGCGCGGCAGCATCGGCCACTAATTGCGGATTCAGCACCGCTGCCGTATTGATACTGACCTTGTCCGCGCCCGCGTTGAGCAGATTACGCACGTCCCCCACCTCGCGCACCCCGCCGCCCACCGTCAGTGGAATAAACACCTGCGAAGCGACTTGCTCGATGATGCGAAAGATGATGCCGCGATCATCGGAACTGGCGGTGATGTCAAGAAACGTCAGCTCATCGGCACCTTGATCGTCATAGCGTTTAGCGATTTCAACGGGATCACCCGCATCACGCAACTCGACAAAACTCACGCCTTTGACGACCCGCCCCGCAGTGACATCTAGGCAAGGAATAATCCGTTTAGCGAGCATAGAAAATTATTTGGTAGACAACTTAATCGGGGTCAGCTCGTCAGCCAGCAATTGTGCCGTGCGTAAATCCAACGAACCCTCATAAATAGCGCGCCCCGTAATCGCGCCAACGATGCCTTCCTGATACACCGCCGCCAGCGCGCGGACATCATCCAGATTGGTGATGCCCCCGCTGGCGATTACGGGCACATGTAAGGGTTTAGCGAGCTCAACCGTGGCAGGAATATTCACGCCGCTCATCATGCCGTCACGGCCTATATCGGTGTAGATAATCGCCTCTACGCCATAGCCCTCGAAGCGTTTAGCCAAGTCAGCAACATCATGCCCAGTTAACTTAGACCAGCCGTCCACAGCAACTTTGCCGCCTTTGGCATCTAACCCAACCATAATATGCCCAGGGAAAGCATCACACGCCTCATGCAGGAAGCCGGGCACTTTAACCGCCGCCGTCCCGATAATGATGTAAGTCACCCCCAAATCAAGGTAGCGTTCAATGGTTTCTAAATCACGAATACCGCCCCCCAGTTGCACAGGAACTTCCGTGCCAACCGCTTTGATAATGCTGCGCACCGCCGCTTCGTTCTTTGGCTTGCCCGCAAAAGCACCATTCAAATCCACCAAATGCAAACGCCGCGCACCTTGGGCAAGCCAATGTTGCGCCATCGCAGCAGGGTCATCAGAAAATATCGTGGCACCTTCCATCTCACCTTGTTTCAGGCGGACACAGTTACCGTCTTTCAAATCAATCGCAGGAATAATCAGCATGGCAGTACGTAAAGGTTAAGGATTCCATTGCACAAAGTTTTGCAGCAGTTTCAGCCCTGCTACATGGCTTTTTTCGGGGTGGAATTGCACCGCGAATAAATTATCGCGCGCCACCGCGCACACAAACGGCTCTGGGTAATCACTGGTCGCCTGCACTACCGCGCTATCACGAGGCTGCACATAGTAACTATGTACGTAGTAGAAACGCGCGTCTTGTGCGATGCCCTGCCAAAGTGGATGGATCTGATGATGCACTTGATTCCAGCCCATGTGTGGCACTTTCAATTTAGCACCGTGCGCATCGTGCCGATTGGCAGGGAAACGCAGCACTTCGCCAGGCAAAATCCCCAAGCCTGCCACATTGCCTTCAGCACTATGCTCAAACAACATTTGCAAACCGATGCAAATCCCTAAAAATGGTTTGCTGTGTGCCGCTGTCGTCACCGCTTCGCGCAAACCGCGAGTATCCAGCTCACGCATACAATCGGGCATGGCTCCTTGCCCCGGGAAAACCACGCGCCGCGCTTGCGCAATCACTGCCGCGCTATCGGTCACCTGCACTTTGGCATCAGGCGCAACTTTGCGCACCGCCTGCTCGACCGAACGCAAATTACCCATACCGTAATCAACAATAGCAATATCCAGCATAGCGAGTTACAGCGTACCTTTAGTGGAAGGCATCACGCCCGCCATGCGTGGATCAAGCTCTAGTGCCATACGCAGCGCGCGACCAAACGCCTTAAAAATAGTCTCGGCTTGATGGTGGGCATTGTTGCCCGCCAGATTATCAATATGTAGCGTGACCAAAGCATGATTCACAAAACCTTGGAAAAACTCATGGATTAAATCCACATCAAACTCACCAATGCTGGCGCGCACAAATTCGCAATTAAAGACCAAGCCAGGTCGCCCCGAAATATCCAGCACGACACGCGATAATGCCTCATCCAATGGCACGTAGGCATGGCCGTAACGCCGCAGCCCTTTCTTGTCGCCCACTGCTTGATTGAAGGCTTGCCCCAAGGTAATGCCAATATCTTCGACGGTGTGATGCGCATCAATATGCAAATCACCTTTAGCGAGAATGTTGATATCGACTAAACCGTGCCGAGCAATCTGATCCAGCATGTGATCAAGAAAAGGCAATCCCGTATCGAAGCGCGCTTGACCGCTGCCGTCGAGATTAATGTCTATGGAAATTTGGGTTTCTAAGGTATTGCGTGACACGGTTGCACTGCGCATGATTTTCGCCTTATGCGAGTTGAGTAAGCGTTGCTTGTAACGCTGCAATAAATTGCGCGTTTTCGTGTGGTGTTCCCACCGTCACGCGTAAACAATCACGCAACATTGGATGCCCACCATTTAAGTTTTTAATCAACACCCGATGCTGCTTTAATCCGTTGCACACTTCAGTCGCATGCGCGACGCTGAACAACAAAAAATTGGCCTCGCTGGGATACACTTGCACCGCACTTATCGCACGTAATTGCGCATACAACTGGGTGCGATCTTGTTTAATTTGCTCCGCTTGCTGTAGCAATACTTCGTGATGTTGCAATAATTTCCCTGCGACGAGCTGCGGCAAAACGCCAACATTATACGGTAAACGCAGCTTTTCCAACTCATTCAACCACACCGCACTGCCCGCCAAAAATCCCAGCCGCAGCCCTGCCATCCCCAGCTTGGAAAAAGTGCGCATCACCAACAAATTCGGGAACTCCGCCAAGTGCGGAATAAAGCTATCGCTGGCAAACGCATAATAGGCTTCATCCACCACCACCAAACCTTGGGAAGCGGCCAAAACTTGGCGCAACGCGGCGGCGTTAAATAGGTTGCCGGTTGGATTGTTTGGATAAGCCAAAAACACCAGCGCGGGTTGCTCACGCTCTATCGCCGCCAACAAGGCGGGTAAGTCCAGCGCAAAATCCTCCGCTTGCAAGGGTACGCCCACATAACGCATCCCCACAAAGGTGGCGATCATCTGGTACATCACGAACGAGGGTTCGACGCTCAGCATGGTCGCGCCAGGCTTGTTCAGTGCCATCGCTAATAACTGAATCAACTCATCCGAACCATTCCCCAATAACACCGACATCCCCGTCGGCAAACCCAACAATGTGCGAATTGTGTCCTTGAGTTCGGCAGGATTCGGATCGGGATAGCGATTCACTGGCGCATGCACCACCGCAGCCGCAATTTCCTCGCGCAACGCGGGTGGCACCAGATAAGGGTTCTCCATCGCATCAAGCTTGATATAGCCCGCGCTGTCCGCCACATGGTAAGCGTGTAAGGCAAGAATTTCGGGGCGCACTCGTGCGTGAACCAGAGCAGCAACAGAATTGGGCAACATGAACAAGCGGACTCAGAATAAAGAGAGGTTGAAAAACGAAGCGAAGCTTATCACAGCCGCCTTCACCTGCACTAGGCATTGATGCTGGCACGCCGCTTGTAGTAAGCTCAAGCAAATTCCATTGGGAAGCAATGCCTAAATAATGATGAAGAATCGCCGCATTCTATTGATTGAGCCGACTGCTGGCTGCACCCGCGCAATCGTCGAACAGTTGTCCAATCGGCTATCTTCGTTAATTCCGCGCACTGTCAGCACTCTCGACGAACTCAACCAAGTCGTTACCGAGGAGAACTGGTCTGCCATCGTTTGTAATAGCAGTCTTCCTGCCACCGACACATTGCACGCCTTTTTTACCAACCTGCCAGGCATGGCCTGTCAAATCCGCTTAAATCCCGATGATTCTTTAGATTTTCCTTATGTCAGCGAAGGTTGCTTTGCTTTGCTAGGCATTGCCCCATTGACGTTAGAACTACACGCCGAGTTGTTGGTGGATAGAATCCATCGCGATGATCGTGAGATGTTTTTTTCTAGCTTACAAAGCTCAGCAACACTTGCCTCTCATTGGAATTGGGAGGGGCGCATCCTCCTACCTAATAGCGATGAAATAAAGTGGGTTAACTTACGCGCCTCCCATCGAGAAACCTCGCCTAGAGGTATCGTCTGGGAAGGCTTTATGGTCAACATCACCCAAAACAAAGTCGCGGAACAAGAAATAAAACAATCTCGTCATCGCTTGCGCGAACTTTCCTCACATATCGACACGATCAAAGAAGAAGAGCGGATGCGCATTGCACGCGAAATACATGACGAGATAGGCGTGCTCCTGACCGCGCTTAAAATGGACTTAAGCTGGCTCAGGAATCGTCTGCCCGATAGCGAAACAGTCTTACAAGAAAAAGCCAAGAGCATGTCCGACTTGCTGGATACAGCGGGTGTGGCAGCCAACAATCTGGTGCATAGCCTGCGCCCAGGGTTTTTGGATGTATTTGGCATCGTTGCGGCGATTGAGATTGAAGCCAAAGAATTCACCAAGCGCACGAGCATCCCCTGCCGCGTGAGCAAATCCAAAGAACACATCGAGTTACCCGAAAATCAGTCCATCACCCTGTTCCGCGTATTCCAAGAAACCCTCAACAACATTATGAAACATGCGTCGGCCAAACGCGTGCAAGTACAACTCCTCATTGATGAAACATGTGTCGATTTGATTGTAAGTGACGATGGGGTTGGCTTTGATGCTAATGCGCGCAACAAACCTCGTTCGTTTGGCTTGCGCGGCATCCAAGAGCGCATTGGTCATTTGGGCGGCAAAGTAACCATCTCTAGCGAACTCGGCAAAGGGACACAAGTTGCGGTCTGTGTACCGTTAGATGGCGAAGCTTGCCAACGTATCGCCACCAAACAACAAGCGGCTTTGTTCTAGCCATGACCGACATTCTTGTTGTTGACGACCACGCACTGATCCGTAAAGGACTCAAGCAACTACTTGAAGACAATCCCGATTTCAGCCTAATTGCCGAGGCAGATTGTGGCATGCAGGCCATTCAAATGGCACGCCAACATCCCTTCGATTTAATCTTGCTCGACATCAATCTGCCTGACAAACATGGCATTGATGTATTGCGTCAGCTTAAAATTGAGCACCCCGCCGTTAAAGTCATCATGTTGAGCATGTATCCCGAAGATCAATACGGCATACGCGCACTGAAAGCGGGTGCGGTCGGTTACATCAACAAACAAAGCGCACCAGAAAAGCTCACCAGCGCAGTAAAAACTGTCCTGAATGGCAAAAAATACATCAGTGAAGATTTAGCCGAGCAACTGCTCAACACCTTGGTCGGCGAATCTCAAGAATTGATGCATCAAAGCCTGTCCAACCGCGAATACCAAACTTTATGCCTGATGGCTTCGGGAAAATCCCTGACAGAAATTTCTGAGATTATGTTGCTCAGTCCCAAGACTGTGAGCGTTTATCGCTCGCGCATGTTGGAAAAAATGGGCTTTAAGAACAATGCCGAAGCGATTCATTACGCAATTAGTCATAAGTTGATTGAGGCATCCGACTGAGCGATAGCTCGCGGCACTTTATAGGGTGTCTTGTTGCAGCCACGCAAACTGACAATAAACTTGAAATGCGCCACTACTTTGCCCCTATTCCTGTCTTTTGCCCACTTGCCATGATAGATAATAGCCAGCAAGCAAACTTGATTTGAGGTTACCCATGGCTCAGCCCACAGAACATCCTTCGATAATC
>JAVHPV010000324.1:21078-31085 GCA_036170775.1 Gallionella sp.
CAAACTTGATTTGAGGTTACCCATGGCTCAGCCCACAGAACATCCTTCGATAATCGCCCGCGACACCCTCAAGATGTTGGCGCAACGCAAACTCGCCCCCACCCCAGAAAATTACACCCATATCTACAATGAAATTAGTGGGGGCGACACCTCGATCAGTGCCGAAAGCGTATTAAACGGTCTTGCCGAACAGCTGCAAAACACCCCCAAAACAATGGCCGCAGGCTTGGCAATCAAAAAAAGCGTCAAGGAAAAAGACTGGCAAAAAGCCCAGCAGGAAATCGTCAAATTCCTGCCCAAGAGCGAAGCGGAGGGTGAAGCTAAATCATGGTCAGGTCTAATCCGTGATCTGCTGCGTCAATTGGAAGCGACGCACAAAGGCTTAACCATCACGCGCAAAAAAGAAGGCTTAGACACAGTCTTAGCGCGCTTTGGCAGCAACCCAGAGACTTTATTCGACAAGCTCAGCGGACTCATTCGTTCTTGGTCAGAAACGCCCGCTGTGGCTAACAGCATAGAAATTGAAGCTGCCGCAAACACTGCCTCGGCTTCTGTCAGTCCCGCCACTGTAGCCAGCACTGACAGCATCGTGAATGCGTCGACCAGCGTCGATGCCGAGATGCTCACCAACTTGGCCGAATTACTCGCGCAGACCCTGGAAAGCACCCTAAGCGCGCAGCCGGAACTTGCCAGCGAAGTCGCCAAGCTCACCGAGCAAGTACGCACCCTCAAAACACACGATCAAGTGACCTTACTTGCCAAACAGTTACGCCAGTTCTGGCTCAAAGTTGAGCTACGCGGCGGCGACAAAGTGAAGGTACAAGAAGGCTTAGTACGCTTGCTACGCTTGCTGGTGGAAAATGTCGGCGAAATGGTCGAGGACGAAGAATGGTTGCATGGGCAAATCACGACCTTGCACGAAATCATCGGCAACCCCATCGACAAACACGTCATCGCCGATGCCGAGCGCAGTCTGCGTGAAGCCATCATTAAACAAAGCCTGCTTAAGCAAAGCTTGAATGATGCCAAATCCACGTTAAAGAGCTTGATGACCACCTTTATTGACCGCCTAGGCGAAATCAGCGAAAGCACGGGCGACTACCATCACAAAATTCAGGGCTACAGCGAAAAGATTGTGCAATCCAACAACCTCACCGACTTGGGGCATCTGCTGGATGACATCATGCAAGACACGCGCATCATCCAAGCCAGTGCCTTACGTTCGCATGAAGAACTGCTGGGATCGCGCAAACAAGTTGAGGAAGCCGAAGGCAAAATACGCAAGCTGGAACAAGAGCTGGCGCAAGTCAGCGAAATGGTACATCACGATCAACTCACGGGCGCACTGAATCGGCGTGGCATGGATGAGGCTTTTGAACGCGAAGCCAAACGTACTGAGCGTAGCCAAACGCCATTGTGCGTGTCGCTGCTCGACATCGACAACTTCAAACGCCTCAACGACACCATGGGACATCAAATTGGCGACCAAGCCTTGGTGCATTTGAGCAACGTGATTAAGGAAGCGTTACGCCCAACCGATTCAGTAGCACGTTATGGCGGCGAAGAATTCGTCATCATCCTGCCCGACGTGAACTTGGAAGAAGCTGCGCTCACCGTAGAGCGTCTACAGCGCGAACTCACCAAAAAATACTTCCTACATGAAAATGACAAAGTTTTAGTCACCTTTAGCGCGGGGGTCGCGCAACGCCAGCCCGAAGAATCGCAAGAAGAAGTCATCGGACGTGCCGACAAAGCCATGTACCAAGCCAAACAGACGGGCAAAAACCGCGTGATGGTGGCGAAATAATCCCTGATCAAAAAATATAAAAATTTTCCTAAAGTTTTTCCAGCCTTAACCGATAACAGGAATAACCGAGGTTAATCAGCCACACAAAACCAAGGTAAACGACAACAGCAGCACGTCGGAAAATAAATTCAGTTAAGGAGAATTATCATGGCACAAGTAATCAACACCAATGTATCGTCCCTGTTTGCTTCGGCAGCATTAAACAAATCCAATAATGCCTTGCAAACCGCGATGGCACGCTTGTCTTCTGGCTTGCGCATCAACAGCGCAAAAGATGACGCGACTGGTTTGGGTATCGCCACAAGTTATGATGCTCAGATTCGTGGTGCCAACATGAACATTCGTAATGCCAATGACGGTATTTCCAAAGCGCAAACCGCCGATGGTTATTTAGGGCAAATCACAGAAAACACCCAACGCCTACGTGAAATTTTTGTGCAAACTGGTGCGGTCACCAACCAAGAAGCGGCGGCTCTTATCAGTGAAAATACCCGTATCTCGGGTCTGGTAACCGCAGGTACTGCTGTAGCTGTAGATGCAGGTGGCGGAACCGCAGGCGGTACAGGCACCACCTTCACCAGTGCCACAACTTATGCCAACCTCACCGCTTTTGACACAGAGTTGACCGCGATTGGTACCGCACGTGCCACACACGGTGCGGATATGGCAACCTTGGGTTCTGCGGTGGCTTCATTGCAAACTGCGTCGGTGAATTTGTCTGCTTCTTATAGCCGTGTAATGGATACCGACTATGCCGCAGAAACAGGCCAACAAACCCGTAACCAAATCTTGCAACAAGCGGGTACGGCAATGCTGGCACAAGCCAACCAAGTACCACAAACCGTATTGAGCTTGCTGCGTTAAGTAGTCGTAGTGCCCTACCCCTAACCAGGACGCTGGCTAGGGGTTTGATTCAAGGAGGTGTGTCATGAACATCCAAAACATAGGCAATTCCACTGTAGTCTCTCCGCCAGTGGTTCATGTCGGCAACAAAAGCACTGTCGCTGCGCGCGATGAGACTAAGCCGCCCCCCAAACTCACCGTGGACACCACGAAGGAAAACGCCAAATCAGCGGCAACTTCTGAGCAACTTAGCAATGCGGTAAGCAACATCAATCAAGCGATGCGGCTATCCAATCGCAATTTGCAATTTAGTGTCGATCCCGATACCAAAATGACTGTCGTCAAACTGACCGATACCGATACGGGTGAAGTCATCCGCCAATTCCCTTCAGAAGAAGCCTTGGCGATTGCGCATTCCATTGATCATTTTCAACAAGGTCTGTTGCTCAAGCAACAGGCTTAGGCGAGGAGTCCACCATGGCTACAGTCGGCACAACCACAGGCTTAGATGTCAATGCCTTGGTCACAGGGTTGATGAAGATTGAGCGCGCCCCTGTTGACAAACTCACCGCCAAAGAAACCAGCTACCAAGCCAAGTTGACGGCCTTGGGGCAAATTAAAAGCAAGATGGCCACCCTGCAATCTGCCGCCACCAACTTGGGCTCTTCCAGCACCAGCAGTCTCGCCAAATTTACCGCAACCGCTTCAGATAGCAGTGTTTTCTCGGCAACAGCAGCCAGCACCGCCGTGGCGGGGACTTATTCCCTCGCCGTCACCAATTTGGCGCAGGCACAAAAGTTGGTCACCGCAGGGCAAGCCAGTAGCACCACCGCCTTGAGCGATGGCACAGCCACCACGGTAAGCTTTGATTTCGGCACAATCAGTGGGGGCACGCTGAGTGCGGGGGCATACAGTGGCGCGACCTTTACTGCGAATGGCAACGCCCCACTCAGCATTACCATAGACAGTAGCAATAACACGCTGGAAGGAATCCGCGATGCGATCAATGCCGCAGGGGCAGGGGTCACGGCCACGCTCATCAACGATGGTAGTGCCACCAGCCCCTATCGCCTTGCCTTATCCGTGAACAACAGCGGCATCAGCAATAGCTTGAAGATCACCACCAGTGGCGGAGACGGCACAATCAATACCTTGCTGGCACAAGACCCCGCTGGGCTGCCTGCGGCACAACATCTTAACCAAACGGTGGCGGCGCAAAATGCGAACTTTTCGGTGAATGGCATCGCCATCAGCAAGGCCAGCAATAGCATCAGCGACGCGATTCAAGGCGTATCGCTGACGCTCACCAACACCACCGCCAATGCCACTTTAACGGTGGCGCGCGATACCAGTGCGGTATCCACCGCAGTAACCACGCTGGTGACCGCCTATAACGATTTGTACAGCTCGCTAAAAAGTTATTCCGCCTATACGCCTAGTTCCGCCTTAAGCACCTCCCCCTTACAGGGCGAGTCCACTTTACGTTCGTTGCAACTAGAGATGCGCAACATCGCCTCCACGGCGGTAAGCAGTGGCGCATTAACCAACCTGAATGATGTCGGGATCAGCTTTAAGGCGGATGGCACGATGCAACAAGACACCGCCAAACTGAGTACCGCGCTGAGTAGTAACTTTGACGCTATTTCCAGCCTGTTTAGCTCCAGCACAGGCTTTGCCACCCGCTTCAATAGCTGGGCAACGCAATCGTTGTCTTACAACGGCAGCATCACCAATCGCACCGACAACATCAATAAAACGATTACGCAGATTGGTGACCAACGTTTAATTTTGGAAAAACGCTTAACCACTTTAGAAAAGTTTTATCGCAATCAATACAGCACGCTGAATGTGATGTTGGTGAAGATGCAAGACACCAGTGCTTACCTCACACGACAACTCGGTTAATTGACAAGGACAATGATCATGAATGCCTCAACCGCCCTCCGCTCCTATGCCCAAGTCGGTATTGAATCCAGCACCACCGCAGCCGATCCGCACAAGCTGATTTCAATGTTATTTCAAGGCGCGTTACTCGCTGTTGCCAATGCCAAAAATGGCATTTTGCGCAAAGACATTCCCGCCAAAGGCAAGGCCATTTCACACGCCATCGCCATCGTCGGCGAAGGCTTACATGCCAGCTTGGATAAAAGTGTCGGGGGGGAATTGGCACTCAATTTATCCTCATTGTATGAATACATCGTTAAACGCTTGGTGGAAGCCAACTTGGACAACGATCTAGGCAAATTAGATGAAGTAAGCCATCTACTCACCGACCTCAAAGAGGCTTGGGATAGCATTCGTACTGCCGCCGCGACGCAAGCTAGTCCAGCAGTCATACCGTCTCAAAGCCATGCCGCAAAAGCACAACTGGTCTATGCAAGGAGCTAGCATGAACGAATCTCAAGTACTCGCCAATTACGAAGCCCTATCCAGCTTAACGGAGAAAATGCAGGAAGCTGCCTTGCACGGTGAATGGGAAAATCTGGTGGCGATTGAACAACAATGCAGCGCACAGGTGGCCGTGATGAAACCCGTGGATACCGCCGTCAAACTGAGTGAACCTGCACGCCAACGCAAGATTCAACTGATTAAAAAGATCTTGTCCGATGACCGTGAGATTCGCAGTCGCACGGAAGTATGGATGGAACAACTGCAACGCATCATTCACAGCAACCACCAAGAACAACGCTTGCAACAGGCTTATGGTGCGGGGGCGTGATGACGCACCTACCAAGCGTTTAGCACCTCAGGGCTGAGGCGTTAGTTAGCCTACAATTCGGCACAATTCATTCACTGCCCGTTGCTATGCTTCCCGCCAACCTCATCAGCGCATTGCAAGTTCTCACCCATACGGGCAAGCCGCCGTCTGTTTCCAACCTGCTCAACAACCCGAACCCCTCTGGCACACCCGCTACCGAGGAAACACTCAGTGCCCCTCTCGCCAAACTAGCGCAGGGGCAGCAAATCCAAGGCACGGTGCAGTCGCAAATCAGTGCAGGCTTGTTCAAAGTTCAAGTGGCGGGACAGACATTACAGATGCGTTTGCCTGGGGTGTTACAGAGCGGTGATGTCATCAATTTGCAAGTGATTTCCACCACCCCGCGCTTGACCTTTGGCATCGCCGCGTCCAGCAATCCACTGTCCACCCCAGAACTGATAGGCTCAACCGCGCGCTTGTTATCAAATCTTGCCGATTTACCTTTGGAACGGCCCGTCATTCAGCAACTGGCTGGCGCGGCGATTTGGCAAGCCAGCGCTGCCGCACCCGATATAAAGCAATTGGCGGACGCTTTACGCTCGGCACTGGCGAACAGCGGTTTATTCTATGAATCACACCAAGCACAATGGATACGAGGTCAACGTAGCACCGCTCAACTACTAATAGAGCCGCAAAATCACTTGTTAGAACAGCCACTCACGAGTCTGAACAGCCCCTCTTCCGCCCCCCGCCCTGAGAACGGCTCAACCATCCCCAAAGAGCTCATGCAGTTGGTGCAGCAACAATTACATACGTTGGAAAACCATCAACTCACTTGGGTCGGGCAAGTGTGGGCGGGGCAAGAAATGCAGTGGGAGATTCAAGGTCAGCCTGAACAAAAACCCAGCCCAGCACCAGAGCAACGGCAATGGAGTACCGAGATGGAGCTAGCCTTACCCAAGCTGGGTGATGTCCATGCGCGCTTGGTGTTTACCCAAGGGGAAGTGCGCCTCACGTTACATGCTGCCGACACCAGCACGGTCAGCTTACTCAATAAAAACCTACCTAAACTCGGCGCGGCCTTGGACGCACAACAAATCACCATGAGCTCCGCTACGGTCGAAAAATCATGAGTTCCACGCGCCCAAACCCACAACAAAGTGCGGTCGCCTTAACGTATGGGCAAGCCGATAATGCACCACAAGTAGTGGCTAAGGGACGGGGACTGATCGCACAAGCAATCATCGAGCGTGCCAAACAAAGTGGCATCTATGTCCACGAAGCCCCTGAATTGGTGGCGTTGTTGATGCAGGTTGAGCTTGACCAGCAAATCCCCCCGCAACTGTATCTGGCTGTGGCGGAATTACTGGCTTGGCTATATCGCCTAGAGCATACCGACCTCAACGCGCTTACCGACGATGCCGTTAAATAATGCCTTTTTTACCGTCTATTCGCAGGCTTGTGATCGAATAACTGCGCCATGATGCACAACGAAGAAGTGCTATTCCCAAGCACTCGCCTATAACAAAATTGCCCAATACTCACCATGACATCACTCTCTGATACGGCTGCCGATGGCGCACATTTCCTAGGCCTCGCCCCCTTCTTACGCTTGAATATCGCGGGGGTAGATTTACGCCCCATCGCACAAACGATGCTCAGTCAAGCAGCAGAACATCCTGACGATGCCAACTTATGGATGAATCTTGCCATTGTCATGCAATGTTTGGGGCAGCGTGAACTGGGACTCAACATACAAACGCAAGCCTTAGCCTTACAGCGCGTTTTTTATTTGTCAGCCACTCAACAACCGGCCTGTTTGCGCTTGTTGGTATTGATGAGTGCGGGCGATATTGCCGAAAACACCCCCATTGAGTGTGTGTTAGAGGACAGCGACATCGACCTGATTTTTTATTATGTCGATACCACGGGCAGCCTACCTACCAACTTGCCCGCACATGATGTGATTATGGTGGGCATGAGCGATTCGGATGCAATCCGCCCTGTATTAGCTGCCTTGGATCACACGCTCGCCACTTGTCCCACGCCGATCATCAATGCTCCACGACATATTCCCAGCACGAATCGCCAGTTAGCCAGCCTATTACTCCACGATGCACCTGGCTTGCGCATCCCCAGCACTCAGCGCGTCACACGCGCGCAATTGTTTGCACTGCGCCAAGCAGATGCGTTATTGCCACAGCACTTGCCTGATTACAGCTATCCCTTCATCGTGCGCCCGATAGATTCACAAGCGGGACGTGATTTGGCGCGTATCGAAAATGCGGCATCCCTCACCACTTACCTCACGCAGATGACGCGCGAGGTTGATTTTTTTATTGCCCAATTCATTGATTACCGCAGTGCAGATGGCTTGTTTCGCAAATACCGTATCGCGCTCATCGAAGGTCGCCCATTTGCCTGCCATATGGGTATCTCGCAACATTGGATGATTCATTACGTCAATGCGGGCATGTATGAAGATGCCCACAAGCGCACCGAAGAAGCGCACTTTATGGAATCCTTTGCAGAATTTTCCTTGCGCCATCAAACTGCACTCAACGCGATCTATGAACGCACCCAACTCGATTATTTATGTATAGATTGCGCAGAAACCACAACAGGTGAGTTATTGATTTTTGAAATTGACCACACTATGGTCGTCCATGCAATGGATCCTATTGAGCTATTTCCTTACAAGGCGCATCACATGCGCAAGGTTAAAGAAGCCATGCGCAAGATGCTGCATAATCGGGTCTCTAACGCACACTCGGCGGATAAGGCGAATTGATGAATTTACGCAACGAATTAAACTTTTCGGGGGGGCCAGGGGCATTACCCAGCAGCGTATTGGCACAAGTACAACAAGCCATTCTCGCCGTCCCAGAAGTGGGTTTATCCATTCTCGGCATTAGCCATCGCTCAGACTGGTTTGCGGCAGTGGTACGCGAACTCGAAAATAACATCCGCACCTTGCTGAACCTTGGCGATGACTACCACGTGATATTTTTACAAGGGGGCGCGACGCAACAGTTTTCGATGATCCCGATGACTTGGCTCAACGATAAAAACAGCCATGCCGACTATTTACACACAGGTTATTGGAGCGGCAAAGCCCTCCATGCCGCGCAGCATGAGGGCAACATCCAGGTGTTGTGGGATGGTAGCCACACTCACTACAGCCGCTTACCGAGTGAAGACGAACTCACTTATTCAAGTGATGCGCGCTATCTGCATTACATTTCGAATGAAACTGTCGAAGGCCTACAATTTCACCGTGTGTTAGGCAGAGAAGATGTGCCACGAGTTTGCGATATGTCATCTGACTTTCTCTCTCAGCCCTGCGATGCTCATAAATTTTCCCTGATTTACGCACATGCCCAAAAAAATATCGGCCCTGCTGGGGTGACGGTGGTTATTGTCAAAGAGCAATTTTTGCAAACTGCCAACACTGACTTACCCGCCTTCCTCAATTATCGCAATCACATCCAAGCGCATTCCAACTTTAACACTCCGCCTGTGTTCGCCATTTACGTGGTGTTGCTGGTGACGCGATGGCTGCTCAAGGACATCGGTGGCTTGCACGCGATGGCTAAGATCAACCAACAAAAAGCCGATCTTTTGTATCAAGTCTTAGATACACATCCTGATTTTTATCGCGGTAGAGCAACCTCGGACAGCCGCTCTAAAATGAATGTGGCTTTTAATTTGCCCACTCCAGACTTGGAACAGGCATTTTTGAGTACAGCGACAACAGCAGGATTTTCGGGTTTGGCAGGACATCGTTCGACAGGTGGGATACGCGCATCAATTTACAACGGTTTGACACTTGCAGCGGTTGCCAAACTCGCTCAGTTTATGCGTGATTTTAGAAAGAACTCGGCTCTGTGAGGCTGCGTTTTACATCGCCGATTACCGCAATAACAGGCACTGGGTTTGTTATCATACGAACAGTTTAGTTAACCTAAAATTAAGTTTATGGAAACCGACATTCTTTTGAAAATCGAAGTATTGAGCAGCGCACGTGATGATCAATATCGACTCACCAGTGAACGTGAAATTTTATTTGTGCTGCGCAACATTGCCGATAAAAAATCCCGTATTGCGCTCTATTACAACGATGCCAATAATTTCATCCTAACCACCTTGCTGGATGTCGACAAAACAGGAATGTGGCTGGAGCAAAGCAACAATGGCGCGCAAAACCGCCAAGTTTTGTTGAGTGAAAAATTGATCGTGGTGGGGGCACATGGTCAGGTGAAAGTCCAGTTCACTGCCGAGAAACCCAGCGAAACGGTACACCTAGGCTGCGCCAGCTTCCATCTGCCCTTGCCTAGTCACCTCTACCGCCTGCAACGCCGCGAATATTTCCGTCTAATTGCCCCCGTAGAACATCCGCTGCATTGCGTCATTAAACCCAATAGCCCTCCCGCAGCCACCCCTCGTGCAGTCACCATTATGGATATTAGCGGCGGCGGCGTAGGGCTAACCTGCGCTGAAGACGATACGGAATTAGTACCGGGTCTCACCTACCCAAACTGTGAAATTGAGCTGCCTGAAGAGGGCAACATCACAGGGAGCATAGAGGTGAAGAACTTGGTGGTTTTAACAGACACCAACGGCAACTCGATCAAACGCGCTGGCTGTCAATTTCATGAT
>JAVHPV010000325.1:0-1424 GCA_036170775.1 Gallionella sp.
GGCATGATGCAGGAGTTACTGACGGGGCGGATACGACTGGTGTGACCGATATATCTTTACGTTTCAACTGTTTGTTCTTTACGTTTATCTTGATTGTACTTTACAATTAGTCCCGTTTTACTTTACGTGAGTGCGCCATGACTGTTGATCTTCGCCGTTCTCTGCTTGCTGCCATTGCCCTGGATGGCAGTAATGTCGCCGCCCGGTTGGCGGAACAGTTTGGCGTGTCGCGCCAGTCTGCCAGCAGCTGGCTGGCAAAGCTGAAACGGGAAGGCGTTATCGCATCTTCGGGTGTGGGGCGTGGGGTGCGCTACCGCCTGCTAACGTTGACACAGATGCAGCGGGTGTATGCCCGCGACGGGCTGAGCGAGGACAGGGTGTGGAGCGAGGCTATTGCGCCCGTGCTGCGCGATCTGCCTGTTAATGTCCGCGACATCTGGCACTACGCCGTGACGGAGATGGTGAACAACGCGATTGATCATTCCGGTTCGGAGCGTGTGACCGTGGAGTTGTTGCGCGACGCGCTGAATACTACGGTGTATATCGCCGATGAGGGCGAGGGAATTTTTCTGAAGATTCAGCGCGCGTTGAATTTGTATGATCCGCGCGAGGCTATTCTGGAGTTGGCCAAAGGTAAACTGACGACTGACCCCGACAGACATACGGGCGAGGGGATCTTTTTTTCGTCCAAGGTGATGGATGCCTTCGATATTCGTTCCGGTACGCTGCACTTCATGCACGATGAATGGGGTGCGGATGTGTTGCTGGAGCGTTCCGCCGATGCGCCCGGCACGCTGGTGTTGATGCGTCTTGCGAACGACAGTCAGCGTACTTTACAGCAGATATTCGACTATTTTGCCGCACCCGAGGAATACACTTTTGCCAAAACCATCGTGCCGGTGCGCCTGGCGCAGCATGAGGGCGAGAAGCTGGTTTCACGTTCGCAGGCCAAGCGGCTGACGATGCGCTTCGAGCGTTTTCAGACCGTGGTGCTGGATTTTACCGGGGTGGAGGAAATCGGTCAGGCATTTGCCGACGAGGTATTTCGGGTCTTTCAGCAGGCGCATCCGTCAACCCAGTTAGTGCCGATCAATATGCCGACTGCGGTACAAAATATGGTTAATCGGGCGGTAAAAAAATCATGAGTGTTATCAGCTCACGTCATCGCCGTTCAATTCGATTGCAGGGCTACAATTACGCACAGGCAGGTGCGTATTTCGTCACGATTTGCACCCAAAATCGGGAGCGTTTTTTCGGTGAGATTGTGGGCGATAAAATGGTATTAAACGATGCGGGGAAAATGGTGGTGCATTGGTACGCGGAATTGGAAAATAAATTTTCGGATATTCAATGCGATGAATTCGTTTGTATGCCAAATCACATTCATTTCATCGTGGTAAACGTGGGCGATGATATAAATGGCG
>JAVHPV010000326.1:0-1404 GCA_036170775.1 Gallionella sp.
TCATCCAGATTGAGATAAACCGTCATACGCCCTTGCAGAATATGAATACGGTCATTGATTTGTCCGAGACGATATTCACAACGGCGACGCACGGTGGTAATGCGGAACTGTGCCCATTCACGAATGATGGCTACGATCGGTTTTTGTTTTGGGCGACCGTCAATACCGATCATCACCATATTGATAGACAAGGAGCTTTCCAAGCTGGTATGGGTTAGCAGGATAGTCATCAACTCATCCGCCGACTGACGGCCTGATTTCGGTTCAAACACCAAACGCACGGCTTGATCTTTGTCCGATTCATCAACCACTTTGTCCAGCACAGACAAGAGCAATTGCTTGTTTTGCACTTGCTCCTGCGTCAAAGTTTTTTTGTTGGCTCTAACTTTTGGATTAGTCAGCTCCTCAATTTCTTCCATGATTTTCTTAGCGGATGTGCCGTGCGGCAATTCATACACCGCTACGCGCCATTGCCCGCGCGCCAACTCTTCAAGTTTCCAGCGTGCGCGCATTTTCAGTGAGCCACGCCCAGTGCGATAGCACTCACGAATATCCCACGGCGAGGAAATAATTTGCCCGCCCGTGGGCAAATCGGGTCCCGTTATTGTGGCCAGTAGCTCATCATCTGCACATGCGGCATTGCGCACACAGAGAGCCGCCGCCATGCCTACTTCACGCAGATTGTGTGACGGAATTTCGGTCGCCATGCCCACCGCAATGCCAGATGCACCATTCAATAACACCATCGGCAAACGTGCGGGCAACATGGCAGGCTCTTGGAAATGCCCGTCGTAGTTGGGGATCATGTCCACCGTGCCCATATCCAACTCGGACAATAGAATGGCGGCAATCGGTGTCAGGCGCGCTTCGGTGTAACGCATGGCCGCCGAATTGTCGCCGTCACGTGAGCCGAAATTGCCCTGCCCATCGACCAGCGGGTAACGCAGTGAAAAACTCTGTGCCAAGCGCACCATTGCGTCATAGGCTGAACTGTCGCCATGCGGATGAAACTTACCCAGCACCTCACCCACCACACGCGCTGATTTCACAAAGGTGCTGTTGTGTGTCAGCCCCATTTCGCGCATGGCATACAAGATACGACGTTGTACGGGCTTTTGCCCATCGCAAACATCGGGTAACGCCCTGCCCTTCACTACTGACACGGCATATTCGAGATAAGCACGTTCGGCGTACAAGGCCAAGGGGACGGAATCCCCCTCAGGCAACTCTGCTAGCGGGGCGAAATGACGCACAGCTTTACCATTGCCGCCCTGTGTTGGCACTGCGGCCACGTCCAATGCGTCTTCGCTCACGCCTGCTAAAAGCTCAGCACTAGGCGCATTGTCATCCACCTCAAACAATGCTTTTTGTTCAGACATCGCCCATCACCTCATTACCGTGAAA
>JAVHPV010000326.1:1504-6461 GCA_036170775.1 Gallionella sp.
CCAGCTCTTCTGCATTTAAGGCATAGAGCTTGCGCAACGGCTTTTTGCCTTGCGCAGGGACATCAATACGGAACAATGGCGGCTGCGCCAAATAAATATGCCCTGCCGCAATCAACTGCGGAAAGTGCTGAAAGAACAAAGTCAGCAACAGCGTAGCGATATGCGCACCATCCACATCCGCATCCGCCATGATGTAAATGCGGTGATAGCGCAGCCCGGATAGGTCGGCGTGATCCGTCATGCTGTGCGGATCAACCCCTAGTGCCACCGCAATGTCATGCACCTCGGCATTGGCATACAACTTGTCACGCTCAACTTCAAAAGTGTTCAGCACCTTACCGCGCAGCGGCAAAATAGCCTGAAATTCTTTATCCCGTCCTTGCTTGGCTGACCCTCCTGCGGAGTCACCTTCGACGAGGAACAACTCGTTACGAATTGGATTAAATTCCGCCGCATCGGTTAATTTTCCTGGCAACACCGCCACCGACGAGCCTTTTTTCTTTTCCACCTTTTGCGCTGAACGCATCCGCGTTTGTGCTTGTTTAATCGACAGCTCGGCAATTTTCTTACCGTATTCAACATGTTCGTTGAGCCACAATAACAGTGGATCGCTCACCATGCTGGAAACCAGCTTTAAGGCATTACGCGAGACCAATTTTTCTTTAGTCTGCCCCTGAAATGAAGGATCAAGCAGCTTGCTAGAGAGTACAAAACTGAGCCGCGAGGAGACGTCATCAGAAGTCAGTTTGATGCCTTTCGGCAACATCCCATGCAAGTCGATAAAGCCTTTAACCGCATTGAAGATACCCTCGCGTAAGCCCGCATCGTGAGTACCGCCCGACCAAGTCGGAATCAGATTGACATAGGACTCGCGGGTAATCGCCCCCTCCTCTGTCCAAGCAAATGCCCAAGCCGCCCCCTCACCTTCCACATAACTCTCATCGCCACCACGGGCGATGTAACGTTCTCCGGTAAAAATGGGCGCAATCGGCTCTTGTTCAGCCAAAGCTTCGGCAAGGTAACCACGTAAGCCATCGGGATACGTCCACGATTTACGCTCTTTGCTTTGCTCAATAAGCAACGTCACCGTCACCCCAGGCAACAGCACCGCTTTGGCACGCAAGGCACGTTCTAACAAGGCAAGGTTAATGTTAGGTGAGTCAAAATACTTCACCTCGGGCCAAGCCCGCACCGTCGTACCTGTTTTGCGCTTGGCACACTCCGCGATTCTCTTCAGCGGGCTGACGGCCACCCCGTGTTCAAAACGCAAATAATGTTCCCCTCCATCACGAAACACGGTGACCTCCACCGCTGTGGACAGCGCGTTGGTCACGGCCACCCCCACACCATGCAGTCCGCCCGCAAACTTATAAGCCCCACCCGATTCTTTGTCGAATTTACCGCCAGAATGCAATACTGTAAACGCCACCTCCACCACCGACACACCTTCTTCAGGATGTAGCCCCACAGGAATGCCACGTCCTTCATCTTGCACTGAGACCGAACCATCGGTATGCGCGGTCACGCTGATGTTTTTGGAATATCCCGCCAAGGCTTCATCACAGGCGTTATCCACCACCTCAGTGATAATGTGATTCGGATTATCCAAGGTGGTGTACATCCCGGGACGCTGCCGCACAGGCTCAAGACCGCGCAGCACCTTGAACGATGACTCGTCATAAACGGGACTCAAAATTTTCTCCGAGGGCTATTCATCATTGGGTAAGGGCGCGAGCAAAGCAGCAATATCCGCCTCGCCAAACTTGACCAAACTACTCGCATCTTCAGAAAGGATGCCTGCTGCAAGTTCAGCTTTTTTCTCCTGCAACGCCAGTATTTTTTCTTCGATACTGCCCGCCACCACCAGCTTGTAAACGAATACGTTTTTAGTTTGGCCAAGGCGATGCGCGCGATCGGTCGCTTGGTTCTCCACGGCGGGATTCCACCAAGGATCATAATGAACCACGGTATCTGCCGCCGTCAGATTCAACCCGACCCCCCCCGCTTTTAAGCTAATCAGGAAGATTGGCACTTCGCCGTCTTGGAAACGGCGCACCACCTCTTCACGATTTTGCGTATCGCCTGTCAATTTGACATAGCTCAAGGTCGTTTTAATCAGCTCTTCTTCAATCAAGGCGAGCATGGAAGTGAACTGCGAGAACACCAAAATACGCCGTCCTTCGCTGACCAGCTCGGGCAACATTTCCATCAGCAAATCCAATTTTGCCCGCTCTTGGACTTTCTGCGCACTGCTCAATTTGACTAAGCGTGGGTCGCAACACACTTGGCGCAGCTTGAGCAGCGCATCCAGAATAATGATGTGACTACGCGCAAAGCCTTTGTCGGCAATTTCTTCGCGCACGCGTTGATCCATCGCAATGCGCACGGTTTCGTATAAATCGCGCTGCCCCCCTGCTAACTCGACCGTCCGCACAATCAAGGTTTTAGCAGGCAATTCTTTGGCAACATCCTCTTTACGTCGCCGCAGAATAAAAGGTTTGATGCGCTGCGCCAGCAAATCGCGCCGCGCTTGATTGCCTTGTTTCTCAATCGGAGTGCGCCAAGTTTTGCCAAATGACTTTGCATCCCCCAAGAAGCCAGGGAGTAAAAAGTCGAATTGTGCCCACAATTCACCCAAATGGTTTTCGAGTGGAGTCCCCGTCAGACACAGACGATGGCGCGCTTGTAGTTTGCGCACCACCTGTGCCGCTTGGCTGGATACATTTTTAACCGTCTGAGCTTCATCCAAAATCAACAGGTGATACTCATGTTCAGCCAATGCCGCTTCATCGCGCCACAATAAAGGATAAGTGGTCAGAATCACATCATGCTCAGGGATCATAGGAAAGTGTTCTGCCCGTTCTTTACCGTGCAAAGACAGCAACTTGAGTTGCGGCGCAAAGCGTTCCACTTCACGTTTCCAATTAAAAATGAGCGAAGTCGGCAAAACCACCAGCGAAGGCTTATCCATCCGTCCACTGTGCTTTTCAATTAACAAATGCGCCAAGGCTTGTGCCGTTTTCCCCAAACCCATGTCATCCGCCAAAATCCCCGATAACTGCTGCTCGCGCAAGTATTGCAGCCAAGAAATGCCTTCGATTTGATAAGGTCGTAGCTCCAAACCAAAACCCTCAGGAGAAGCCACTTCGTGGATACCCGCAGTATTTTTTAAGCGATTGGCGAGGTTAACCACCGCATCCGCGCCCTTAAACTGCCAGCGCTCCATCCCCACCAGCTCATTGATGCGCGCCACATCGTAGCGGGATAGGCGAATTTCATTGCTGGGTTTGCCGTCAAACAACTCAATCAGGGTGCGTGCCAACGGCTTAATGCGACCTATCGGCACATACACTCGACCCCCTTCAGGAAGTTGCAACTCAACACTATCCCCCTCCGCCATTTTCGCCAGTTGCACAGCATCAAGCCAGCGCGGATCAACTTTGAATAATTCGTGCAACATCGGTGCTAAGGGCAAACGTTGTCCATTCACCACTATCCCCATGTTGAGACTGAACCAGCCATTTTCCTCTTCATCAAATTCCGCTTCCCAGGCTTCCACCTCCAGCAAGTAATAACGAAAATCTTGGGGGATGCACACCTGCCACCCCGCTTGGCGTATTTGCGGCAGCGTGTTCCGCATAAACGCAGGCCAAACAGCTTCACTTTCCAGTGCAAACACAGGGCGGTCGAGCTTGTCACCGGAAAAACCAAAGCTAGGCAACTCGGCAAAACCATAGCGAGCGAGCTTGTTCAAATAATTTTCTTCAGCTTTTACATCACGCGTGAGGCGCACCGTCTCACCATTGCCCAAGGTGACAAACTCACTGGGATGCGTGGCAGAAATCACTGCCTCACCATAGCGAAACTTTACCCGCGCAACATCAATATGTTGATGAGAACCATAACTATAGCCACGGAAACGCGGCATCCAAGTCACCTCGACAGTATCCAAATGCAACTCAGGAGTTAAGTCCGCAACGATGCTACGTAATCTTGCGGTACTCGGCTCTGGCAGATCAGGCAACACTTCCCGCAAGGCGGCTGCAACCACAGGGGCATCTATTTCACTCAAAGGTGGCATCGTCATCAGTTGCAAAATTTGCGCGGGGGATTGCGCCAGCTTGAGCAAGCCGATTTCGCCAGTTGCGTGATCCACATACCAAGTCGCATCCTGCAATGGCAGGATCGCTATTTCAGAACCTTCCCGAATGATGCTGGGCAGCATTTTGCCCGTCTCATCGGCCCCCCAATCTAAGCGCGCTTCTCTATCCACACCGCGCGTCACTGGCACTGACTGCTGTATCACATGTCCACTCCCCGCTTGCAGCTTACTTAGACAAAATCGCCCTGTCTCTAGTAGGCGAGAGAGTGTTTCTGTACCCTGTTCCGCACTCAGCAAAAAACCTTCGTACCTATCCCGTTGCCGCCACAACAAACGCAGAATAGACAAATCCACATCGCTGACAAACAAAGGCGGTTTCAGCAAAGCTTTTTCAACGTTGCTCCACACTTCCAGCTTATTGAGCGAGGCAACCCCACCCTCCAACTTCCCTTTGTATAAACCAATCAGATAGTTGTTGCTGCTATCAGACTTCAATAAGGCGTATACCAAACAGTCAGAACGTGTTGTAGTGGTTTTTTTCTTGATAGGCTTCTGCGCCGATTTTTGAAACGTATCCAGCCAAGCCAAAACGGCACGATTGACCACAGGCTTCTGTTCGCGGGGCAACGACAAGGCTGACAGCAACACTGCCGCCGTATGCTTACACTTAAAACCCACAGGGCAACTGCACAGCGGCTCAATGCTCAATTTGCCCGCCGCATCCTCATCAAAGAATATTTCCACCTCATACGGTTGACGCGCAGTGCCTTTCACCAAGGCAGTCATCACGTCATCCTCGACCTCAATATGGCTAATCGAGTTGAGATAGGCTTTAGCTTTTTGAATATCAAGCGT
>JAVHPV010000327.1:0-6459 GCA_036170775.1 Gallionella sp.
TTACTATGAAACTTCGCCTATTTATCTGTGCATTTTTTATGCTGTGTCTTAACGCGTGCAGCTCGGTGCAGTACGGCATGAGTGTTCCGTTAGAGCGCAATGCGAAATGGGCGATGTTGCCGATCGCCAACTATACCGACGTGCCTCAGGCTGGATTGCGTGCCGAAGCGATCGTGGAAATAGTGCTGCATAGCCTTGCACTGAATGATCTGCAACACTATCCCCAAGCGTTGAATAGCGATAGTTTGTTTGAACCTGCGGAACGGAAGGTGGTGCTGGAGGCGATGAATTGGGCCAAGCAGCGGGGCGTGCGCTATGTTGTGACTGGGGCAGTGGATGAATGGCGTTACAAGGTGGGTATTGATGGTGAGCCAGCCGTTGGTATGACTTTGCAAGTTATTGATCTGGAAAACAACAACACGGTCGTGTGGAGTGCTAGCGGCGCAAAAAGTGGTTGGAGCCGCGATGCTTTAAGTAGCGTGGCACGCGATCTGATTAGTGAGTTGTTGGGTGATCTCAATCTGAGATGAGCGAACAGTTCTGGCAACAAGAGCGGCAATACATCACCAAGGCTTTCTATGGCACATGGATATGGCTGGAAGTCGTTGTAATCAGTCTATTAGCCGCCGCCTTGGGTTTTGTATTTCACCCGGAGGATCCTTTATGGGTGAATAGTGGCTTTCCTTGGATATGGATAGCGTCGGTGCTGCTCGCACTGCGTTATGGTGTTTTCCCCGGGGTGGTATCTTCTTTGTTAATACTGGCGGTTTGGCTGCTGCTTGAGAGGCATGGGGCATCACATTTCCCCAAGGAGTATTTTCTGGGAGGCGTGCTATTGGTGATGTTGAGCGGGCAGTTCAATATCATCTGGGAATCACGTCTAATGCGAGCCAAGCAAGTTAACGAATATATCGACGAACGCTTGGCTCAGTTGACTCATCAACATCATATATTGATTCTGTCACATCAAAATTTGGAGCAAGAGTTTTTTTCCAAACCCGTGACATTTCGGGATGCCATCATACGACTCAATGCCTTGCTGAACGATGAACCGTCGCTGACGGGGGCGGCAGAGCAGTCCTTATTGAAACTATTGACGCAGTATTGTCAGCTGGAATCCGCCGCTTTTTTTGTCGCCGAAGCGGGAGGCTATAAAAAAATCTGTGAGATAGGCACGCCGCCGCCGCTGGAATCTCACGATCCACTATTGCAGTACGCGCTCAGCCAGAAGACCTTGGCACATTTGGCTATGCAAGAACTGGATGAAAAAGAGGTGAGTTTGTCGCCGTTCTTGATTGTTTCCCCAATTTTTTTAGAGAGTGGTGAATTGTTGGGGGTGCTCGCGGTGGAACGTTTGCCGTTGTTCGCGCTGACTACTGAGACGCTGCAAATGATTGCGGTGATTCTTGAATACTATGCAGATTCACGCAATAGCAGTGCCAGCACCTTTAAGTTGCGCGAGACCTTTCCGAACATTCCTGTGGATTTTGCGCAACAACTGGTCAAAATGCTGCATTTGCAGGGCAAGTTTGGTATCGAAAGTCATATTGTTGTGATTAGCTTGCCACGTAATGAGACCAGTCTGCTTGCAGCAGGACGGTTGGAGGGTGTGCGGCGCGCACTGGACGTGGGGTGGATTGTACTGCGTGAGCGAGAAGTATTGATTCTTAATCTGCTGCCGTTGTCCAACCAGAAATCTGTTGAGGGCTATTTTTCGCGTATTGAATTCTGGTTCAATGAGTACTTCCCTTCGCTAAAATTTGGTCTGCGCGTGATGGGGCTTGCTAGTAAAACTCCACTGCTCGACTTGCAAGAATTATTGTGCGAGCATTCCGATGCCTGAACATTTTTTGGTGGGCACTACATTGCTATTCGAGGATTTGCTAGGATTCCTTCGTGCGTTGGCAGGTGCACATGACCTCGAAATTTGGCTGTTCGTGTTGCTGGTGCAGAGCGTGTTCAGCGGGTTGATGGCCTTGTGGTTCTGGCGAATTTTACCAACCAGATTTCGTGAGCCGCGTGGCTATATTTTGGGCTTGCTGTTTAGTTTTTCTTTCTTTATTCCTTTAGTCGGTGTATTTGGGTTTTTTTTCGCGGTGCTGATGGGGCTTTATTGGCAACGCAAAAAACGCCATCATCCTTTTGACTCGATGTTTTTGCCAGAGTTTGATTTGGTGTCACGCGAGCCAGAAATTAAATTCGGTTCGGGGGGGATTAAGGCTTGTCTGGATAATGCCGCGATGCCGCCACGCCGTAGGTTGCAGGCACTGCTGACGATGCAATCGGTTTCGCCCCGTACATCTAACCCGGTGTTGCAGAACCTGCTCAACGACAGTGGGGAAGATATTCGTTTGGTGGCATACGGCCTATTGGATGGCCGCGAAAAGAAGATCAATCATCATATCTATGACGAGTTACAGCGGCTTGAGTCAACGCAAAATCCCGCGCTTCGTCTGATCAGTTTACGGCATTTGGCCGAGTTGGAATGGGAGTTCGTCTACACCACCTTGGCTCAAGGTGATCTGCGCAAGCGCGCCTTGTCGCAGGCGTTGGGCTATCTTGACCAGGCACTGGACATCGACACCGCACAGGCTGGTTTGTGGTTTCTCAAAGGGCGGGTGCAACTCGAAAGACAACAGTATGCCGAGGCACGGTTTGCCTTCGATACAGCACAACAGCATGGGTTGGTGGTTGCGCGTTTATATCCTTATTACGCCGAGTTGGCATTTGCGCAGCGTGATTTTTATCAAGTAAAGAAATTGTTGATGCTGATTAAACAGGGACAAGTCCCCGCACGTCTAGAATCCTTGATGCAGTACTGGTTGCCATCTGTTGCGGTGGTGAATCAGGGGGCGATGGAGCAAGCAAAATGACTTTTCCTCGTGCTGAAGAAGCCGATATTGCGCTGCTCTTGGAAGGGACGTTTCCTTATGTTGCGGGAGGTGTCTCAAGCTGGGTGAATCAGATTATTCGTGGTTTTCCTGAATATCGTTTTGCCATCATTTTCTTGGGGAGTCGCGTCGAAGACTATGGTGATATGAAATATGCCTTGCCCGACAACGTTGTCCACTTGGAACGACATTTTCTTTACAACCCAGAAGTCGGTGCACCGATCCAGCCCAGACATGGAGACCCGCAGACCTTCGAGAAGATGGCCAATATGCACAAATATTTTCGTGATCCGCATGCGCATTGTCAGTACGCGGGATTGTTTAGCCAGATCGTGCCAGAGATGGGACATAACGGTAAAGCCAGTCTGGAGCAGTTTCTGTATAGCCATGAGTCTTGGGAATATATCAAGGCACAGTATCTTCAAAACTGTACCGATCCTTCCTTTGTCGATTATTTTTGGTCGATTCGTTCCATGCATACGCCGGTCTGGATGTTGTCACGGATTGCCGAGAATTTTATTCCGGTTAAGGCGTATCACACCGTCTCGACGGGTTACGCGGGGTTGTTGGGCGCGTTATTGAAAGCCAAACGGGCTAGACCACTGATTCTTTCTGAACATGGTATCTACACTAAGGAACGTAAGATTGATTTGTTTTCGGCTCAATGGGTTAAGGACAACCGTAATCTGTTTCAACAGAATCCGACAGAGGTTAGTTATTTTCGCCAGTTGTGGATACGTTTCTTTCAGGCAATAGGCAAGCAATGTTACGACCAGGCGGATCATATCGTTGCATTGTTCGAGAACAACCGTCTGCGCCAAGTTGAGGACGGTGCACCGAGCGAGCGCACCTGTAACATTCCCAACGGTATTGATGTGGCGCGCTTTGGCGCGTTGCGCAGCCTGCGACCCGAGCAGACACCCCAGGTGATGTGTCTGATTGGGCGCGTCGTACCCATTAAAGACATCAAAACTTTCGTGCGTGCGATGCGCACCGTAGTTAATCGTTTGCCGCAAGCGGAGGGCTGGATCGCTGGGCCAGAAGATGAGGATCCGAGCTACGTGGAAGAATGCCGCCAATTGGTCAATGCGCTGGGGCTGAACGATAACGTGAAATTTTTAGGCTTCCAGAAACTCACGGAGCTATTGCCTAAGGTCGGTTTGGGCGTATTGAGTTCGGTCAGCGAAGGTCTTCCTTTAGTGATTCTGGAGGGGTTCGCTGCGGGGGTGCCTGCCGTCTCGACCGATGTGGGATCGTGCAAACAATTGATCTTTGGTTTGGATGAAGCGGATCAGGCCTTGGGAGCCGCCGGCGACATCGTAGGTATCGCCGACCCGCAGGCACTTGCCTATGCCTGCCTGAAGTTCTTGACCGATCAGGCGGCATGGAATGCCGCCAGCGAGGCCGCGATCAAACGCGTGGAAACTTATTACACACAGGCGCAGATGTTCGGCAGTTACCGCAAGATATACCAGCAGGCGGTGCAATGGCAGGCATAGGTTTCGAATTACGCAAGCTGCTGGATAAGCCTGGTTACTTCGGGCTGGTTCGTGCGTATTTTTATGCGGGGGTGATTGGCTCCGGGCCTTGGGTGTTGTCGATCATCGGCATTTTGATTGTTGGCTTCATGAGTGTTGGAGTAGTCTCTCCTCAGTTGATGGTCACTCAGTTTCAGGTATCGGTGACATATTTGATTCTGAGTTCGCTGATTCTGACCGGGTTTATCCAACTCGCCTTCACCCGCTTCATCTCCGATTGGCTGTACAAGGAGTTGGATACGCATGTGTTGCCCAATTTTAACGGCGTGTTGTTGATCACAACAGTCATTAGCGGGCTGTTCGGCTTGCTCATGCTGTGGTTGTTTTTCGACGATACCAGCCTAGCTTATCGCTTGTTCATGTTGTCTGGTTTTGTGAGTTTATGCGACATCTGGCTAGCTACGGTGTTGCTATCTGGACTCAAGCAATATCACGCGATACTTTGGAATTTTGCCATCGGCTATGCGATTGCGGTCTCGGTGGCTTATCTGTTAAGACCTTACGGGCTGGAAGGACTGCTGTTTGGTTTTGTGTTGGGGCATTTCGTGTTGTTGTTTGGCATGATCTTCATCGTCGTGCAACATTTTCCCGCCGAGCATTTTATTGACTTTGAGTTTTTACGTCCTGGGGTGATGTATGTGCGCCTCATCTGGATAGGATTTTTGTATAACTTCGGGGTCTGGATAGATAAGCTGTTGTTCTGGTTTTTTCCCGACACGAGCGAACATATCATTGGCCCATTGCGTGCGTCGTTGATCTACGATTTGCCGATCTTTTTGGCTTACCTTGCGATCATTCCCGGTATGGCGGTGTTTATTGTGCGTATAGAAACCGACTTTGCTGAATATTATGAAAAATTTTTCGACACCGTGCGCAATGGCGGTTCACTGAAACGCATCGAAGAGTTGGGCACGGGAATGCAATATGCAGTACGGCAAGGTATCTCGGAGATTGTGATGGTGCAATCCATCGCGGTATTGTTTATTTTTCTGCTTGGGGAAAAGTTATTGCTTTGGCTGAATATCTCTCTGTTATATCTGCCGTTGCTCTATGTGGATTTGGTCGCGGCGGGTTTGCAAGTGGTACTGCTAGGGATATTGAACGTGCTTTTTTATCTAGACAAACTGCGTATTATTTTGTGGTTGTGCGTGTTATTAGTACTCTCGAATTTTATGCTGACCGCAGTCACTTTGTATCTTGGCGCAACCTATTATGGCTATGGTTTTGTTTTGTCGTTGCTGATTACAGTACTGGTTGGGATGCGCGTTTTGTCCAACAAACTCAGGCTGCTAGAGTATGAGACTTTCATGTTGCAATAAAAAGGCATCCCCTCACGTTGTTTATAGGGCGAGTTCGCTGCTCCAGTAAGTCGGTAGATTTTGCGTGTAGGTGTTAGTGGTTTGATCGGTGACGAAGTAACCAGCCGCAGCATGTGTGCCGACGAAGTTATTCACGTTGGTCAATGCCGTTGCGGGTGCGCTGTGAACAATGATGTGGGCGCGTGACCAGTAGCTGTTTAGCCAAGCGGGTAGGCTTAAGTTAGTGGTTTGGTACACGGCCCAAGTGTCCTCAAATACTACCACTTCGGTGAGTGTATCAAATTGGAAGTAACCGACCACTGGGCGCGTGCCGACGTTCAGGATGATCCGTGCTGTCGGATTGAGCGCACGTATTGCACTCACTAGACTGGTGTAATAAGGTAAGTCGAGAGTAGTACCGGAAACTTGATCCAAAAATATATCTTGAACGTTATAAAACAAACCCCATTGTGCAATTTCTGCTTGCACCGCCGCCGCCGACTTTGCCGCGAAACTTGTGTCAACATAACCAAGCAATTGATGTCCGTTGGTTTTGGCTTGATTGAGGCGTATCCGCCAAGTCGGATCTTGAGTCGCTCCCGGACCAGTGGCTATATTGGCAATGAGGCAATGTGCGGGTGTGTGTGCGGGTAAGATTTGCGCCCATAACAACGGATCAAAAAAATAGGCTGGGATAAGCAGCGGTGTTCGCCTGATGGGAGTCCCCGCACC
>JAVHPV010000328.1:0-1421 GCA_036170775.1 Gallionella sp.
GAGAGATGCCCACCGACTTGGCAACTCACACCGCCAATGTGATATTGCCAGCACAAGTGACTGTATCAACAAGGAATGGGCTATCCGCTACTGTCATGCCACCAGACACACAGCAACCGCAATCTATCGCAGCTCCCGTCGGCAGTCGGGCATGGTCTGAGGAGTTTGTGCAGCGGGTACAAGGACTCAGCCATAACCTAGGCACTCAGGAGGTCGAGTTGCAGTTGAATCCGCCTGAGTTAGGGCCGCTCAGTATTCACATTAAAATCTCCGATCAGCAAGCCAGCGCAACATTTTCTTCCCCGCATAGTGCAGTGCGCGATGCCATAGAAAACTCCTTGCCTAAGTTGCGTGAGGGCTTGGCAAATAATGGCATCACCTTGGGCAATGCGTCGGTCAACCCGCACGCTGCGACAGGGGACGCTGATTCAGCAGTCCCATTACCCGATACCACAACCACCCGCCGCGTTGTACCCAACCGTACGGTTGACTTGAGCGAGCCAGCGATTGCGCTGGCTGACGCTACGACTACCAGCACCACTACCCGCACCACGACGACAACACAGAACATTGCCCCCAATACGCCACTCCACCCACTGATTCCACCGCTTCAAACATTCAGTGAAGATCACTCCGTAACGCGTTTGTCCACATCCAACCCGGGTTCGATTCGTTCAGCCACCTCCCCTGCTGTCACAACAGATGGAAACGTAACCGCAAAGCCTGAGGTGAATACAGCCAAGATCGCTTCTGCCTCCGCCCAAGCGATTGATGTGTCCCAGCCTGCCGCCGAATTACGGCAAGTCAATATACCCAGAGCCATGCCCGCTACTGTGATTGCGAATGCGCCCGATATGGCGTTGTCTGAGCCGTCAGCCGCACTGCTCGGAGCGAGTGCTTCAGCCGTGCACCTCCCCGCTGCCACGCCGCAAGTCGCCGCGATCACCGCATCGCTCGGCAGTCGGGCGTGGCCTGAGGAGTTTGTGCAGCGGGTAGCGGGACTCAGCCATAACCTAGGCACTCAGGAGGTCGAGTTGCAGTTGAATCCGCCTGAGTTAGGGCCGCTCAGTATTCACATTAAAATCTCCGATCAGCAAGCCAGCGCAACATTTTCTTCCCCGCATAGTGCAGTGCGCGATGCCATAGAAAACTCCTTGCCTAAGTTGCGTGAGGGCTTGGCAAATAATGGCATCACCTTGGGCAATGCGTCGGTCAACGATCAAACACCCCGTGATAATGGTGGCGCATTCTTTAATCAACGCCACGAGTCACGCGCCCCCACTCAATTCAACAGCCCTCAAGATGACGCGAGAGCTTTGCCAAGCAAGGTATCTATACCACTACGCACAAGCCGTCATCACGGCAAAGTTGACACATTTGCTTGAGTTGGAAAAAGCTCAAGCTAAGGGAGAAAAACCGTG
>JAVHPV010000329.1:0-1417 GCA_036170775.1 Gallionella sp.
TGAGCCCGAGCACTATTACGGCAAGGTAAATGGCTACTCCCGTTAGGTAGATGCTAATTCAGCCTAAAAACCGCACTTGAACAATGCAAACCCTTCGATACGCCCGCTGCGCGGGCTACTCAGGGCGAACAGACTCTCACTCAATCGGTGATCGCTCTGGTCGAGACACTTTCATACTTCCTGCACCCCTTCCCCGTACTTCGCCACCATCTTGTCCGCAGTCAGTAGCAACAAGCTTTCCACGCGCGCCTGAGCGACTAAGATGCGATCGAACGGATCTTTGTGGATGGGCGGCAGTTCATTTACGGCGACGGTGTGTTCACTGGTCACGGCCAATTCGCGGTAGCCGTTGACCAGCAACATGCGCCATAAGCGTCTCGCGTCCACTTTGAAATCAGGCCGTTCAAGGCTATTTTTGATGGTGATTTCCCACAAGCTGGCGGCACTGAATATGAGCTGATTAGCGGGGTCAATCAGCAAAGCGCGCGCTTTTTCCGAGATACGCTCTGGCTCGCTGGCGGCCCACAGCAACAAGTGAGTATCGAGCAGCAGATTCACGCCGCTTTACCTTCAAACAAACCCTCAATTTCGTTACCGCCCATCTGATCGAAATCATTGGGGACAGAAAATTCGCCGACCATAAACCCTAGGCGACTGGAAGTTTCCGCCTTACCCAGCGGAATCACTTTGACCATCGGCCTGCCCGCCTTGGCGATGATAAACGCCTCGCCCTGCGCTGCCTGCTCCACAAGACGGGATAATTGAGTTTTTGCATCGTGAATGTTGACGGTAAGCATGGTGATCTCCAAGTGAACTAACGGTGGTTAGTCTATAGCAAAAATTGCGTACTATCTACTAATCGGCTTATACCGAATCTGCCTAGGCTGCGCGCCCTCTTCACCCACGCGAAAATGTAGTATTACCTAGGCCGTTCGGCACGGCGATGATAACGATGCGCTTGGTGTAGGTAAGTTTATAGTTCGAAAACCGTGGTGCGTCCCCAATGCTGCGTTGGACAAGGCTAGGGTTACTCGCCGGAGCAGATTGCAGGCACACTGTCGGCTGTGCATCCCGACAATCCAACACTACTTGGCAGCGTGGCCGAAACGAGAACACCAACGGACTAACGCGCCATAACCAGCGGCTTGCCGATGTTGTTTACCGGCTTAGCCGAATGGCTAGTAGTTTCACCAGTACCTGCCAAAGGGGAGTGACTTGAGTGTATTCTCTCAAGCCGAACTGGATGCGATTGCGTGGAAACTGAATACCCGTCCACGAAAGTCACTCGGTTTCAAATGTCCGGTAGAACTGTTCATGCCAGACGCTTTTGACTTTAAGCTACATCACGCAGCACTTTTTGCACTTGGTGCTTGAAACCGCCCCGCGAATACAGGCGGGCTTTTTTACTAATTGGTGG
>JAVHPV010000330.1:0-1412 GCA_036170775.1 Gallionella sp.
TTCTTGGCATCGCCGAACAACATGCGGTTGTTCTCTTTGTAGAACAGCGGATTGTCCACGCCCGCATAGCCCGTAGCCATGCTGCGTTTCATCATGATGGAGGTCTTGGCTTTCCACACTTCCAGCACTGGCATCCCCGCGATCGGGCTGCCGGGCACTTCTTGTGCTGCGGGGTTCACGATGTCATTCGCACCGATCACAATCGCCACATCGGTATTGGGGAAGTCGGGATTGACTTCATCCATTTCCATCACGATGTCGTAAGGTACACGCGCTTCGGCCAGCAACACGTTCATGTGCCCTGGCATACGCCCTGCGACGGGATGGATACCGAAGCGCACGTTGACCCCTTTTTCGCGCAACACTTGAGTGATTTCATTCACGGTGTGTTGAGCTTGCGCTACCGCCATGCCGTAGCCTGGCACGATGATGACGCTCTTGGCATCGCGCAATAACTCTGCGGTTTCGATTGCGCTGATGGACACCACTTCGCCAGCGGGCTGTGCTACCCCTTCAGTTTTTGCAACAGGTTTGCCACCACCCGAACCAAAGCCACCTGCAATCACGCTGAAAAAGTTACGATTCATCGCACGGCACATGATGTAAGACAGAATCGCACCGCTCGACCCAACCAACGCTCCCGTCACAATCAGCAGGTCGTTGTTCAACATAAAACCCGTCGCCGCCGCCGCCCAACCCGAATAGCTGTTGAGCATGGACACCACCACGGGCATGTCCGCACCGCCGATGGCAAGCACCATGTGCATACCAAAGAGCAAGGCGATTACCGTCATCACGGTCAGCGCGAACATGCCCGCGCTGATGCTTTCCGCATGTAAGAATTGCCAGCCAAACACGATGACGACCAATAGCCCAATCAGATTTAAGAAGTGACGGCCGGGCAGCAACATAGGCTTGCCACCAATTTTTCCTGCCAGTTTGCCGAAGGCGATCAGCGAACCCGCGAAGGTCACCGCACCGATCAAGATACCCAGATAAACTTCAATCTCGTGGATAGATTTTTCGGCACTGGATAAATTGAGTGAAGAAATGGGGTCTATGTAATTGGCGTAGCCCACCAGACACGCCGCAAGCCCCACCAAGCTATGCATCAGCGCGACCAGTTCAGGCATCTGCGTCATCTGCACCTTGCGTGCCGCATACAGACCGAAGCTGCCGCCGACCACCATCGCACCAATAATCCACGGGATGCCCGCCATCGAAACACGCGGACCGAACACCGTCGCCAACACGGCGAGGGTCATGCCAATCATGCCGTAGAGATTGCCGCGACGCGACGACTCAGGATTGGACAATCCGCCCAAGCTGAGGATGAACAAAATAATTGCGCCAATATAAAAAACCGAAGCCAAGCTTGCAGACATATTGATTTATCCTTATTTGCGGAACAT
>JAVHPV010000331.1:0-6400 GCA_036170775.1 Gallionella sp.
GGCAGATTCACAGCGCAAAAATCGCTCTCAGGAGATTGAATAGTGAAAAGTATTGGACGCTGTTTACCCCCTTAGCTTTCGCTTGCCAATTCAATCTGATTCGGCTGGACGCTTACGATAGGCTTAAACTTATTTGGTGCCCGGAACCGGAATCGAACCGGTACGAGAATTACTTCCCGACAGATTTTAAGTCTGTTGTGTCTACCAATTTCACCACCCGGGCGGGCATTGTGGAGGTGCGTCCCAGAGTCGAACTGGGCTAACCGGATTTGCAATCCGGGGCATAACCGATTTGCTAACGCACCATACTATTTCAAAAATCGTCTTTTGAAATGATTAAGGGAAAGCATTGTGCTTTCCCTCAAATTTGGAGCGGGAGAAGAGTCTCGAACTCTCGACCTCAACCTTGGCAAGGTTGCGCTCTACCAACTGAGCTACTCCCGCGAAACAGGTGCGCATTATAGGGAGGCAGAAATTTCTGTCAACCGATTTTGCATAAAAAATTCACACACCAAACAGACGTTGGAAATTCTCCGTAGTACGTGCGCCAATTTCCGCCACAGACACACCACGCAGCAACGCGATTTCTTCCGCAACATGTTTCACATAAGCGGGCTGATTGAGCTTGCCACGATACGGCACAGGGGCTAAATAGGGCGAATCGGTCTCGATCAACATACGCTCCAACGGAACGCGTTGAGCCACCTCTTTAAGCTGTTTGGCATTTTTGAAGGTGACGATGCCAGAGAATGAAATATAAAAGCCCATGTCGAGCGCAGCTTCCGCCACCTGCCACGATTCGGTAAAACAGTGCATCACCCCACCCACTGTGCTGGCCTGCTCTTGCGCCATGATTTGCAGGGTATCTGCGGCAGCCTCACGCGTATGGATGATGAGCGGCTTGGAGGTGGCGCGTGCGGCACGAATATGGGTACGAAAACGCTCGCGCTGCCAAGTTAAATCCCCCGTCAAGCGGCAATAATCCAGCCCCGTTTCACCGATAGCGACCACTTTGGGATGCTGTGCGAGTACAACGAGTTGTTGCTGCGTCGGTTCTTCGACATCTTCGTAATCAGGATGCACGCCCACGGAAGCATAGATGTGTGGGTATTGCTCCGCCACCGCTAACACTTGCGGCAAGCTCGCCAGATTGACCGAAACACACAGCGCATTGACGACCTCGTTTTCGCGCATCCGTGCTAACACATCCGCCATGTTGTCGGCCAGCTCGGGAAAATTGATATGACAGTGAGAATCAACAAACGCCATGATGTATTCCAGTTAATTTCGCGCCAACAGCAACTGGCGATAAGCAAATAAAAGTGATTCAACAAACAGCTTAGGGTTGAGTGTGTGCTGGGCTTCACGTTTGGCGGTCAACAGATATTTTTGCAAGCGTGCCAAATTCATTACGCTCACAGGTTCTACCATTTTTTTGACGAACTCGGCATCTTGCGTGTGATAGCGCAACTGCCCCGTCAACTTCATCGCCATCAGGTCATAACTCCATTGTTGTAACCATTGCACGATTAAAACCTGCTCAGTTTTTTGCAGCATTTCCGCCAGCGCGAATACATCCAAGCTGCTAGGCTGGCGCACCGCGCGCAGTAGTTTGTCGCGTTCCTCGCTGCCCACTTGTTCGGCTAACGTCAACGCCTGCAAAGGAGAAAATCCCGAGGCTGCCAACACACTGGGGGCATTTTTTACACCCTGCGTCTGCAACCATTGTGCAGCAGTTGCGGCATCTGGCGCGGTGATGGCAAAGCTTAAGCAACGACTCAAAATGGTCGGCAGTAATTGCTGCGGTTTATGTGCAACCAGAATAAATAACAATCCTGCGGGAGGCTCTTCAAGATTTTTCAGCAAGGCGTTGGCGGCACTGGTGTTCATCGCTTCGGCTGGATGGATCACCACCACACGTCGCCCGCCTTGATGTGCGGACATGCCCAAGAAATCGGCTAAGCTGCGAATTTGCTCGACGGAAATCTGCTTGCTCGGTTTCTTGCCCGACTCGTTTTCATCCGCATCCACACTCAGACTATCGGGTTGCACCAGACGAAAATCGGGGTGTGAGGCTTGCGCAAACCAATGGCACGAAGGGCACGCATCACAAGCATTACCTTGCTGGTCGGGATGTTCGCACAGCAGGCTTTGTGCGAATCTGATGGCGAGATCAAACTTACCTATCCCTTTGCTGCCTTTGAAAATCAAACCTTGCGGAGGGCGTTTGCACAGCTCTTGCAAACGCAACCAGTCCGAGTCTTGCCAAGGGTAGCGTTGTGCCATATCAGAGTGTCGCAATAATGTGCTCTAGTTGGTGTTGCACCGCCAACATCGGACGCGCCGCATCAATCACGACAAAGCGTTGTGGTTGTTGCGCCACACGACGATGATACCCCGCACGCACGCGCTCAAAGAAATCGCCCTGCTCTTGCTCAAATCTATCTAGGCTGACGTTGTTCGCCAGCCGCTGGCGCGCCACTTCAATCGGCACATCAAAAAACAAGGTGAGGTCGGGTTGTAAATCAGCATGTACCCATTGTTCGAGCTGGGTCAGCTTATCCCAATCCATGCCCCGTCCACCGCCTTGGTAAGCAAAGCTGGCATCACTAAAACGATCCGAAATCACCCATTTCCCAGCTTTTAAGGCGGGCTTGATAACTTGTTCGATATGCTCTAAACGCGCCGCAAACATCAGCATCGCTTCCGTGCCGATACTCATGGCTTGGTTGAGCAATATCTCGCGCAACTGCTCGCCTAACGGCGTGCCCCCTGGCTCACGCGTCACCAACACTTCTAAGCCGCGTTGCTGCAAAGCTTCAGCGAACCAAGCTAAATGGGTACTCTTGCCCGCGCCATCGACACCTTCAAAGGTAATAAATTTACTCATAACATTCGACCTATTTTTGATATTTATTCACTGCATGATTATGTTCAGACAAACTGCTGGAAAAGTGCGAACTCCCATCGCCTCGCGCCACAAAGTATAGCGCATCGGTTTGTGCGGGATGCAGTGCAGCCTGCAATGCTGCATCCCCTGGCAAGGCAATCGGAGTCGGGGTTAAACCCGCTCGCGTATAGGTGTTGTAAGGCGTATCGCTGAGCAAATCACGCTTGCGTAAATTGCCGTCAAAACGCTCCCCTAGCCCATAAATCACACTCGGATCAGTCTGCAACAGCATATGTTTGCGTAAACGGTTGATGAACACGCCCGCAATCATGGCGCGATCACTCGGTGTGCCCGTTTCCTTTTCGACAATAGAAGCCAACACCAATGCTTGATACGGATTATCCAGCGGCAAATCAGCGGCGCGCTGTTGCCAAGCCTGCTGCAAGCGTTGCTGCATAGTTTGATAAGCACGTTGCAAGATTGCCAAATCGCTCGTACCTGCCGCGAACTGATACGTGTCGGGGAAAAACAACCCTTCAGGATGGGTTTCGACCGCACCAATGCGCCGCAATAACTCACTGTCACTCATCCCTTGGCTATCGTGAAGCAACTCAGGTGTCGCATCTAGCGCGGCGCGAAACTGTTTAAATGTCCACCCTTCAATGACGCTTAAACGGCGTGCACTGACTTGGCCTGCACTCAATATCTGCAACAACTCTAAGGGGGAAACCGCATGATCCAAGGCATAACTACCCGCCTTGATTTGCTGATCTTTGCCCAACAATCGCGCTAACCAGACAAACATCCATTCTCGGGGCAGCAACCCTGCTTGCGCCATTTCGTGCGCCATCACTTTCAACGAACTGCCCTGACGCAGCGAAAACTCAAAGGGGGTATGCGGTAGAGGCAACGGGCGCAAGGCAAAATAGCCCATGCCAGCCCCCCCCAGCACAGCCAGCAGTGCTACCCATATCATCAAGCGACGCATCACGCACCACTCCCAAACAATTCTGCACGTAGCCGATTAGCGAGCGTGAAATCATGCCACCGATATTGGCCTATTTCACACACTGACCACACCCCAAACACGCTATTGCACAGCATCACCTCAGTCGCTTGTTGCAGCTCCGCCAAACTCACGGAGCGCACCGCTACCGCGATCTGCTGTTGTGCAGCCCAAGCCAAGATGCGCGCACGTTGCACGCCCGCCACGCCACAGCGCGACAGGTCTGGCGTAACCAACACCCCTTGCAACAGCATAAACACATTGCTACGCGTACCCTCAATCACTTGCTCAGCCGCATCCAACAGCAAGCCCTCGGCAATTTCGCTATCGTGCCATTCACTCGCCGCCAACACATTTTCCAAACGATTGAGATGTTTGATACCCGCCAATCTGGGCTGCTCGGATAAACGCAAATCACAAATACGTACCTTCACCCCGCGACTCAACCACGTCACTGGATAAACAGGTAACGACACCACATCCCAAAGATGGGTCACAGGCACATCGCTGACAGGGGCATAGCCGCGCCGCGCCAAACCGCGCGTCACGATTAACTTGAGCACGCCCTCTGGATGATTTGAAAGCAACTGCTCAAGCTCTGCACTCAGCAAGGGAAAAGCTGGGCAAGCAAAGCCCAATGCAGTGCAATCCTGTTGTAATTTTTGATAATGCAGAGGCCAGTGTTGTGCCTGACCGTTGACAGCGACGAGGGTGCGAAACACCCCGTCACCATAGAGCAAACCGCGATCGCGGATGCTGATCAAATCGCTATGCGCACCATTGACCAGCATCGTTGATGGGGCGGAACTAGACTTTACGGAACACGACGGTACCGTTAGTTCCACCGAAACCGAAGTTGTTATTCACCGCAACATCAATCTTCATGTCGCGTGCGGTATTGGCGCAAAAGTCCAAATCGCATTCAGGGTCTTGTTCAAAGATATTGATGGTCGGTGGGGAAACTTGATGATGTACCGCCAGCACCGAAAATACCGACTCGATACCGCCTGCGCCACCCAACAAATGCCCCGTCATGGACTTCGTGGAATTGATCACCAATTTTTTAGCGTAATCACCAAAGGCTAATTTAATCGCCTCGGTTTCATTCTTATCGCCCATCGGCGTAGAAGTGCCGTGCGCATTCACATACTGCACATCTTGCGGATTCAAACCCGCATTGCGCAAGGCGTTCAACATGCTGCGTTTAGGACCATCACTATTCGGCGAAGTGATGTGATAGGCATCACCACTCATGCCATAGCCCGTCAGTTCCGCGTAGATTTTCGCGCCGCGCGCTTTAGCGTGTTCATACTCTTCCAGCACCAACACCCCAGCACCTTCACCAATCACAAAACCGTCGCGATCCTTATCCCACGGACGACTTGCGGTAGCAGGATCATCATTACGCGTGCTTAAAGCCCGTGCAGCAGAAAACCCGCCCACGGCTAACGAGTTAATCGTTGCTTCCGAACCACCCGCAAGCATCACATCGGCATCACCATATTCGACGATACGCGCCGACTCACCGATGCAATGTGTCCCTGTGGAACAAGCCGAAACCATCGCCAAATTCGGCCCTTTTAAGCCGAACATCACCGACAAATTCCCCGAAATCATATTGATAATCGTGCCCGGAATGAAAAATGGCGAAATTTTGCGCGGTCCTGCGGCAAGATAGTCGTTATGGGTATTTTCGATCATCGGCAAACCACCAATCCCCGAGCCAATGTTGACCCCGATACGTTCAGCGTTTTGCTCAGTGACTTCTAAACCAGAGTCTTTGAAGGCTTCAATTCCAGCCGCCAAGCCAAAATGGATAAACCGATCCATCCGTCGTGCATCTTTAGCGGGAATAAATTGCGTCGCATCGAAGTCTTTAACTTCACCCGCCACTTGACAGGCCATCAAACTCGCATCGAAGTGCGTAATTTTGCACACGCCAGATTTACCCGCCAGAATATTTGGCCAAGCAGTGGCAACGCCCACCCCCACTGGAGACACAATCCCCAATCCCGTAACAACGACTCTACGTTTAGACAAGTTAACTCCGCCTAATAAAAAATACTTTATAAGAATTAAAACTGAAGGGGCTCTATGACAGAGCCCCTAGGGAATTACTTTTGATGAGCCAAGACGTAATCAATGGCTTGTTGGACAGAAGTGATTTTTTCTGCGTCTTCGTCGGGGATTTCGCATTCAAATTCTTCTTCGAGTGCCATCACCAGTTCAACGGTATCCAAAGAATCAGCACCCAAATCATTCACGAAAGAAGATTCATTCTTCACTTCAGATTCATTCACACCCAGTTGTTCAGAAACGATCTTCTTAACACGTTGTTCGATAGACATCTTGGTTCTCCCACCCTTAGTTAGATTAAAAAAGCCCGCGCATTGTAGCAAATCTGCTCGATTTTCCAAAATACCTTGACGCAATGCGCAATGCGTTCATTGAATCAAGGTGTTATATACAGCACCACAGTGCAGACAAACAAAAAAATGCTTAGG
>JAVHPV010000332.1:0-1411 GCA_036170775.1 Gallionella sp.
TTAACGTGTAGGTCGGGTTAGCGGCTGCATCGCGTAACCCGACATTAACCCTGTTGGGTTACGCTGCGCTAACCCAACCTACGCAAAGTTAGAAAAACTGACGGGTCTCTTCGGAGGCCCGTTTTTTATTGACGGTAGCTTATGAAATCTCTACATTGCGGCATGTTTTTGAATTGCATTGTCACGGAGATTCTTCATGCCAACAATTAGCATGTTTTACGGGATTATCATCTCGATGTTTTTTGAGATTAAGGAAAAGCATCATTTGCCGCATATTCACATTCGTTATCAGGGATTTAAAGCGTCGATTTCGATTGATGATGGCGGGTTGTTGGCGGGTGATTTACCTGTTCGGCAATTACGCATGGTGCAGGTGTGGGTTGATTTGCATCGTGAAGAGTTGCTGGCGGATTGGGAGCTTGCCAAAGAAGGCAGTGAACCATTTCGAATTGATCCGCTTAAATGAGGAGCGCAATGATGTTACTTGATGTTGTTAAAGTGGTCGCGCGGTCAGATTTTATCTTGCTGCTTGAATTTGAAAATAGCGAACGTCGTTCGTTTGATATGACAGGATACATTGATCAGAAACCATGGAGTCGTTTGAAATCGGGTGGCGTTTTTCAGGCGGCCTTTGTTGAAAACGGCACGGTGGCGTGGCCGGGAAATGTAGATATTGATCCAGAAACACTTTATGAATACTCAGTTCCGCTAAATTGATTCGGATTGTCACGGAGTTTGTCATGCCAACAATTAGCATGTTTTACGGGATTGTGATTTGTTTGTACTTCTATGACGATGAGCGGCATAAATTGCCTCACATACATGCAAAATATCAAGGATATGAAGCGACTTTCTCAATTTTGGATGCAGAGCAATTAAGCGGCGACATCCCTAACAACAAGGTGAGATTGGTGCAGGCATGGATTGAAATTCATCGTGAATCTTTGTTGGCAGATTGGGACTTGGCGGTCAATGGTCAAGCACCGTTTGCAATTGATCCCTTGCGTTAGGAATGATTATGGAAGCCGTAATTCGCGTTGTGCCACATCAGGATTTTTCGTTAGAACTCTGGTTTGATACTGGCGATCATCGTTTGTTCGATGCACGCCCCTATCTGAGCCGAGGCGTTTTTGTCAGATTGCAGGATTTTTCATTGTTTAAACAAGCTTTTGTCGCGCTGGGTACAGTGTGCTGGCCGGGTGATTTGGATATTGCGCCCGAAACGCTCTATGACCGATCTGTTGCGATTGAAAATAGAAAAACTGCGTAAGTGAACACTGCTTTGCCAATTATGAGGAATGGACTATGTTAAATCTGGATCGTTTTATCGTTGAATTCGACAAAGGGCTGCGCACCTTGTTCAGTCAGGCACATAGCGTGCGGCCTTATCCCGATGCGCAGGTGGCGGATG
>JAVHPV010000333.1:0-1401 GCA_036170775.1 Gallionella sp.
CTACTGTTTCTAGGATAACGGAGTTTTTTGATTTGAAACAATATCGGAATCATTCGCCGATAAGAATAATTTCAACACCTGATCCTGTTTGTTCTTAATAGCCAGTTTGACAGGCGTATCCCCCTCTAGGTTTTTGATGGTCATGTTCGCGCCACTGCGAAGTAACGCTCTGACTATTTCAGTGTATCCAGCTATTGCTGCACGATGCAGAGCCGTGCAACCATCTCTTTCTTGAGCATCCAAGTTAGCCCCCGCATCTATCAATAACAATACGATGCCGAGATGTCGATGTGCCGTGGCTTGCAACAGAGGAGTTTGTCCTAGGCTATTCCTCATGTCAGAATGTGCGCCGTGTATGAGTAATAATTTTGCGGCGTTAAGATGTCCTGAATAGGCTGCCCAGTTGAGTGCTGAATTACCCCCCAAGTCTGTACTATTCGCTTGAGCACCATGCTCCAACAACAAATCGATAATTTCAGTTCGCCCATTAAATGCGGCTCGTATTAAGGGTGTCCAACCACGCTCGTCACGCAGCTCAGTGTACTCGCCCGCCTCTAAAAATAGCCCCACCGCTTGACGATTACCATCTTCAGCTGCATGAAAAAAACCTTCTGGCGTAGATGGAACGCCTAAGCGATCCAATGAGTTTTTGATGGCGTGGCTGGGTTCACGCCAAGCGGCGGTTTGTTCTGAGGATAGTGGCGGCGCACCAACCTCTGTGAATGAATCTGCTGAGGCCGCCCAGATATTTCCCTTGGCGTTAGCTGCGTGTTGTGAAGCATGCACTAAGTTGAGATGCATAATTTCAGCGGCCACCTCAGGTGGAAATCCCACGCGATCACCACGCTTGTCGACCATCAGCTCCATAAAATAATCGTCGATTTCTGGTGCGTCCCATAACGCCATAATTTTGCTGAAGACGCGCGGGAATTTTTCTGCTAGTTTTTTTGGGTACTTGTCTACGTTACCGCCTAATATTCTCAACAGTCTTTGATCCATTGGGTGACTCCTAATTGTTCTGTGCGAATCTGGGTTTGGACAGCGCGGGGTTTTGTGAGAAATAACGCTTAATACCGTTGAGTATGGCATTAGCTAACTTCAGTTGATACGCCTCGTCATTGAGACGGCGTTCTTCATTGGGATTGCTGATGAAAGCCGTCTCTACCAAGATGGAGGGAATGTCGGGTGATTTTAGAACCGCAAAACCTGCCTGTTCGACATGACCACGATGCAAGTCATTGATGCCTCCCAGCTCGTTCAACACATGCTTGGCAAGCTTCATGCTGTCGTTGATGGTGGCGGTTTGCGATAAATCCAGTAGCGTGCGTGCCAGATACGGATCTTTTACCGCGATATTTACCCCACCGATTAAGTCCGCCTCATTTTCCTTTTTGGCTAACC
>JAVHPV010000334.1:0-30373 GCA_036170775.1 Gallionella sp.
TCTGTGTCTGCAATAACTCGGCGGCTTTAGTCACCGACAGACCAGGCAAAGAGGCTGGCATATACAGCAACGTGCCTTCGTTGAGCGTGGGCATGAATTCGCTGCCTAGCTTTAGGGCGGGATACAGCGACAACAACATCACCAACGCCGTTGCTATCAGCGTGGGGGTTTTGTGCTTGAGCACCGCCGTAATCAGCGGGCGATAGGCCGCAATCAGCCAGCGATTCACAGGGTTCTGTGACTCAGGCAGAATTTTCCCTTTGATGAATAACAGCATCAGCACGGGAACGAGCGTGACGGAAAGCAACGCCGCACCGGCCATGGCGAAAGTTTTGGTGAACGCCAGCGGCGCGAACAAACGGCCTTCCTGCGCTTCCAGCGTGAACACGGGCAGGAAGGACACGGTGATGATGAGCAACGAGAAGAAGAGGGACGGGCCGACTTCTTTGCAGGCGGCGAGGATGGCGGCGGCGCGAGCGTCAAAAGGCGTTCCCTCATCCCCAGCCCTTCCCCCGACGGGGGAAGGGAGTAAAGCCCCTCGCCCATCCCTCACCCCATGCCCTCTCTCAGAGGGAGAGGGAGTTCTCACGGGGTTGGGATGAGGGATACGCTCCAAATGCTTATGCGCATTCTCGATCATCACAATGGCCGCATCGACCATCGCGCCGATGGCAATCGCAATCCCGCTCAAACTCATGATGTTGGAATTCAGCCCCAGTGCGCGCATTGCGATGAAGGCGATGAGTATGCCCACGGGTAACATCACGATCGCCACCAATGCGCTGCGTACGTGCATCAAAAACACCATGCACACGACGGCAACGATGACACCTTCTTCGAGCAGCGTGTGTTTGAGCGTTGCAATGGCGCGCTGAATCAATTCCGAACGGTCATATACCGCCTTGATAGTCACACCGTCGGGCAAGCCCGGCGCGATTTCGGCGATTTTATCTTTGAGGTTCTGTATCACTTCTAGCGCATTCTGTCCGTAGCGCGCCATGGCGATGCCCGACACCACTTCGCCTTCGCCATTGAGTTCGGCAAGACCGCGCCGTTCATCGGGGCCGAGTTCGACACGGGCAATGTCGCGCAATAAAACAGGCGTGCCGCGTTCAGACTTCACCACCAAATTTTCGATGTCGCTGCTGCCGTGCAGATAGCCACGACTGCGCACCATGTACTCAGTCTCCGCCATCTCCACCACGCGCCCGCCCACATCGCGGTTTCCATCGCGTATCACCTGCGAAACTTTGCTCAACGGAATGCCGTAAGCGCGCAGCTTCACGGGGTCAACCGTCACTTGGTATTGCTGCACGAAGCCGCCGATGGAAGCAACCTCGGCCACGCCGTGCGCTTTGGTCAACTGATAGCGCAGATACCAGTCTTGCATAGTGCGCAGTTGCGCGAGGTTGTGTTTCTCGCTGAGCACCGCGTATTGATACACCCAGCCCACCCCGGTGGCATCCGGGCCTAATTGCGGTGCGACATTTTTCGGCAAGCGTCCCGCCAGACTGTTGAGATATTCCAAGACACGCGAACGCGCCCAGTAGATGTCTGTACCATCCTCGAAGATCACATACACGAACGACGCGCCAAAGAAGGAAAAGCCGCGTACCACTTTCGATTTCGGCACGGACAACATCGCCGTGGTAAGTGGATAGGTGACCTGGTCTTCCACCACTTGCGGGGCCTGGCCTGCGTATTCGGTATAGACGATGACCTGCACGTCGGACAGGTCAGGCAACGCATCCAGTGGCGTTTTAATGAGCGCGTAAATTCCCGCCAGCGTGATAAATAAAGTGGCAAGCAGGACTAGGAAGCGATTGCGCGCCGACCAATCAATGACGGTGTTCAGCATGGCTGGCCTCCTGTGGTGCGGCGTGAAGTTGGGTAATCACCCATTCATCTTTGCCACGTTCGACAATCTCGAAATCTATCGTGCTGCCTGGTTTGATACCGCTTGCTAGTGCTGTGTTAGCCAGTGCGAAATCCATCGTCATGCTAGGCCAGCCCAGTGATTTAATCGCCTCGTGAGTAATGCTCAGCGTGCCGTCCTCGTTAATTGCTTCGAGCACACCGTGTGCTTGATGCCCCACCGTTTTGGGCTGAACGGATGATGCTGCGCTTCCGCCACTCCTCCCTTGTAAAGGGGAGGCTGGGAGGGGTTGGGGTGAGGTGCTTGCCTCGCTCATGCCGCCCAACGCCGCTTTCAGGTTGCTCTCCGCATCAATCAAGAAGTTGGCGGAGGTGACGACCTGTTCGCCTGCCGCGATCCCGCTCAACACTTCGACGTAGTCATTTGAGCGATTGCCAAGCGAGACCGTGCGCGGCTCGAAACGTCCTTCATCTAAACGCACCAGAACGACTTGTTGCGTGCCGCTGTCAATCACTGCTGAGGTCGGTACGGTCAGCACCTTGTTGCCTTTACTCACGGCAATGGTGGCATTGGCGAACATGGCGGGCTTGAGCAGTCCTGCATGGTTGGCGACTTGAATGCGCACTGGCACGGTACGTGTCGCACTGTTTAAGGTGGGATAGATGAAATCCACCTTGCCGTTAAAAGGCTGCGCAGGATAAGCCTCCACCACCACTTGTGCCGGGCTGCCCAGTTGCACTTGCGCGATGTCCTGTTCGGGGACTTCGGCAAGCACCCACACGCTGGCAAGATCGGCAATTTGATACAGCGTATCGCCGGGCATGAAGCGCATCCCCTGTACGGCCTTTTTTTCCAGCACCACCCCTGTCACTGGGGCGCGGAAAGTGACGCGGTTTGTCCCCGCACTCAGGTCGTTGATGTCCCAGTTTTTCAGGCGCGCACGGCTGGCATCGGCGAGTTGGCGCATTCCTGCCTGCGCTTGGGCATCGGCATTTTGCAACGCAGCCAAGCCTTGTTTTGCCAAAACGTATTCTTGTTGTGCCGAGACCAGTTCGGGGCTGTAAACCTCAAACAGTGGTTGACCTTTGCGCACCATTTGTCCCGTGGTGTTCACGTAGAGACGCTCCACCCAGCCCTCAAATTTCGGCGCGATGGTGTAGGTGCGGCTTTCGTCAATCTCGATGCGCCCCGTCACACGCAAAGTTTTGTTGATGTCGCGTAAGGCCACGGCTTCGCTCTGCACACCGAGCTTTTGCACCTTATCCAAACTGAGATTGAGGACATTAGCCCCCACTGCTTCGCCGTCATACACCGCCACATAATCCATCCCCATTGCATCTTTTTTGGGCACAGGCGAAGTGTCGGGCAGCCCCATTGGGTTACGGTAATAGAGCAACTTTTTGCCTGTGCTAGTTGCCTTGCCTTGCCCTTGGCTGACCGCGTTGGATGGGCTCACATGATGACTCCCCAACCAATAGCCGCCCCCCGTCATGGCCAACAACAGCGCGCCCCCCAGCCCTATTTTGGATAGCTGATTCATAGTGCTTCTCCTAACAATTTTTCAATATCTGCCAAGCGCAGTTGCGCCTCGGTTTGCGCTTGCAGTTGTTGTTGGCGCGCTTTCAAGATTTGCTTTTGCGCGTCGATCAACGCAGCAAAATCCACCTTGCCAGTTGCATAGCCCGCTAAGGCGGACTGATAAGACAGCTCGGCTTGCGGGAGCAGACGGGTGGCAATGAGCGTTTCGGTATGGCGTGCCGACTCCAAGGCAGATAGCAACTCTGCCAAAGCCGACTCCAGTTGAAAACGCAGTGCTGCTTGGCGCGCTGTGGCAGCAGCAACGGCGGCCTCCGCTTCGCGTTCTTGGGCACGGCGTGACGATTGTTGCAAAGGAATGTTGAACTCCACCATCACATCCCACTGCTTGATGGCATTGCCCGCTTGCGTGGGGGCGACCCCCAAAGTGAAATTGGGGTAACGATTCAGATAGGCTAACTCGCGGCCTTGGTTGGAAGCGGATAAACTTGCCTGGGCGATACGCAGTTGCGGACTGTGCTCATGCAAGCGTTGCAGCAAATTTGCCTCATCAAGTTTTGCAACATTAGGTAAAGCGGGCAATTGGTTAGGCTCGGCTAACGGCGCATTGGCGGGACGTGCCAACAAGGCGTTGAGGCGTACGTGGTTGTGATGTTGCTCGCTTTGTAAGGCAAGCAACTCGCTACGCAACTGGGTTATTTCTAATTGCACGCGAATCACCTCTTGCTGCGCGGCTAAGCCATGCGCATAGCGAGTTTGCGCAATCTGCTGCAACTGCTCTAACAAGACTAAAGTTTGTTGTGCTAATTGCACGCTACCGCTGGACAAATAACGCATTGCATACGCTTGCTTGATGCGCGTCGCCACATCCGACCAAGTCACCGCCAGCTCGCCATCAGCTTGTGCCGCCTGAGCCTCTGCCGCCCCCCGCTGCGCATCACGTTTGCCAAACCACGGCACAGTTTGCATCAGCAGATAGCGCGTATTCGTGGCGCGATTGATGTCCATAAACTCGGCACGCAGCACAGGATCAGGCAAAGCACTGGCGGACTCAATCCGTTGTTGCGCCGCGTCATCGGCAAAGCGACTGGCCGCCAGCTCAAGGTTGTGTGCGTGGGCGTAGTCGAGCAAACCATTGAGGTTGTCGCCCAAAGCCGCTTCACTCGCATAGCAGGGCGTGAGTCCCAATGCGCTGAACAAAATAATAATGAGAGAAATTCGTTTCATATTCGCCGCTCGTGATAGAGAAATCATCGCGCTGGACGCAAGCGACCAACGCACCGAACGGAACGAAACCGACACTACGGAAATAACAGACGGACTCGTCCCGCGTTAAGCGCGGGCGAGCGGTGGAGGCAGCAAAGGGAGGGAAGAAATAGAACGATAAGACGCGAGATAGGGCGTGATATCGCGGGCAACGGGCAACTGCGCAACGATGACTACACCCCATGCCGCCACATAAGCCGAGCAAGCCACATGACACACCCCACAACTATTGCAAGAAGAGCCCTGTTCATCAGCGGCTAACGGCGTGGCTGCGTCGGCATGATGATGTTGGTGCGCACTCATATCCATGCCGATCATATTCATCGTTGACATATCCATCTCAGCAATCATCGGCGTAGCAACTTCATTACACCCGCCCTGAACCATCTGCATGGCGACCGATGCCGCCAATGCGTTGCCCGTAAATATGGGCAACCACAGCAACATCAAGATAGCGATAAATTTTTGGATTGGGCGTGACATGGGCAAAGTATGTTCGGGATACCGCGAACTTGTCAATTCACACTGGCAGTGCGTGCGTAGGTGGCGGTGATTTCGGCCAAGCGTTGGGTCTGCTCAGGCTTAACCATGTCCCAAGTGAAACGCCATGCCCAGTTGCCATCCGCCTGACCGGGATAATTCATGCGGTGTTCACCGCCCAGCCCCAACACGTCTTGCAGCGGATAGATGACGGTGTTGGCGACGGAGGCGGACAGGGCTTTAATCATGTCCCAGTGAATTGCTTGTCCGTCGCTGTGCAGATATTTCTGGGCAAAGGCGCGCACTTCTGGGCGGGTAGTGTGCCACCAACCCAACGTTGTATCGTTGTCGTGTGTGCCGGTGTAGGCGATGCAATTAGGAATGTAGTGGTGCGGTAAGAACAGATTGGCATCGGTATCACCAAAGGCAAATTGCAGGATGCGCATCCCTGGTAAGTTGAATTGGTCACGCAACGCAATGACATCAGGCGTAATCAATCCCAAATCTTCTGCAATGATGGGCAACTCGCCCAATGCCTGTTGGAATGCCTCGAATAACTTTGCCCCAGGGCCTGTTAACCATTGCCCGCCGATGGCGTTCGGCGCGCCCGCAGGAACAGCCCAATACCCAGCAAAACCTCGGAAATGGTCGATACGCACTAAATCAAACAGGCTGAGGGCATGGCGCAAGCGCGCAATCCACCATGTGTAGCCGCTTTGCTCATGCGCAGACCAACGATATAGCGGGTTGCCCCACAGTTGACCCGTCGCACTGAAATAATCTGGCGGTACACCCGCAACCACGGTGGATTTGCCGTGTTCGTCGAGCTCAAACAATGCTTGGTGCGCCCATACGTCGGCACTTTGATACGCCACGAAAATTGGCACGTCGCCCACTAGGCGCACTCCGTGTTGGTGGGCGTAATGCTTGAGCTTGTCCCATTGCCGTGCGAAGCACCATTGGCAAAATTTCCAGAAATGGATTTCCTCCGCGCATTCTTCGGTGGCTTGTTGTAACGCCTGTGCATCGCGCTGCGCCAGTGCGCTCGGCCACTCGTTCCAATTACGCCATTGCTCGCGCTCTTCCAACGCCATGAATAAAGCGTAGTCGTTTAACCAGCCTGCCGCGTCGCTGCAAAACTGCTGATACGCAGCAGTATGGAGGACATTTTGTTGACTAAAAAAAGCTTTTGCGGCACGACGCAAACGCTCCATGCGATAGGGATGCAGCAAGGCGTAATTGATTTTTTCTGCCCGAAAGTCAGGATGTGCTTGCACATCATCGTCTCGCAGCCAGCCGTGTTCGGACAGCTCCAGCAAGTCAATGAGCAACACGTTTCCCGCGAATGCTGAGCAGCTCATATAAGGGGAGTTGCCGGGCCCGACTTCGCCAAGTGGCAACATCTGCCAATAGGTTTGGCCCGCACTGTGCAGCCAGTCGATAAAACGATATGCCTCGGGGCCAAAATCACCCGCCCCCAAAGCACTAGGAAGAGAAGTTGGATGTAACAATATGCCGCTGCTGCGCTGAGTCATCATGGAAAAATACGCGTGGGAGTTGAGCGTGGCAGCGCGTTGTCATCATGCGCTACCTTAATTGGGGCGCGATTGTGCCTGAATTTGCCAGAAAAATCATGTAAAACATAGACTTTTAGTGGGGTAAGGCTAGTCGGTTTGTTTGATTTGCAGTGCCCGCGCATAGAGTTCATTTTTGCCTGCCCCAGTAATTTGCACCGCGAGCTGCACGGCTTGTTTGAGCGGAAGCTCTTGCAACAACAGGCTAAGCGTGCGCTCGGTGTCTGCCGCCAGCCCGTCGTTACGCGTTTCCGCCCCTGACACTAGGATCACGAATTCGCCGCGCTGCTGGTTGCTGTCCGAGGCCAGCCACGCGGCGGCTTCGCTAAGGGGGCAGGCGTGGATAGTTTCAAACAATTTGGTGATTTCACGGGCCAAGACGATGTGGCGTTCACCCCCGAACACTGCGTGCAAATCCGCCACGGATTCGACGATGCGATGCGGTGCTTCGTAAAACACCAACGTGTAAGGATGGGCTTGTAACGCCTGTAATGCGCTGCGCCGTGCGGCTGATTTGTTGGGTAAGAAGCCGTAAAAAAGGAAGTGTGGCGCAGCCAACCCAGAGGCGGACAACGCCGCCACAGCGGCACTCGCGCCAGGAATGGGAATGACGCGCAAGCCAGCGGCTAACACGGCTTGCACCAGCAGTGCCCCCGGATCACTTACCCCTGGCGTGCCCGCATCACTCACGAAGGCCGCGCTTTGCCCTGATTGGATTAAGGCAACGATTTTTTCCGCCGCAGCGCGTTCATTATGTTGATGCACGGCAAGCAATTGCTGAGTGCGAATGCCGTGATGCGCCAGCAGATGCGCGGTGTTGCGGGTGTCTTCGGCGGCCAGGAGGTCAACGCCTGCCAGCACATCCAAGGCGCGCAGGGTGATGTCGCGCAGATTCCCAATCGGGGTGGCAACTACATATAATGCGACCTCTAACTTTTGCGGGTGTGAGTGATGCAACGCGTAATCCTCTTGATTTCAACAGTGCTGGCACTATACGTGAGCAGTTTTGCTTGCGCCACCACTGAGCCGCTCGCCCCTGGTGATGAGAAACCCGCACCGCATATCGCCTTGCTGCTGCCCCTCAAATCGGCAATGTTTGCGGCGGCGGCTTCTGCGGTACAACAAGGTTTTACCGCAGCGGCGACGCTGGGCGAGCAAAAATTACCTGTAAGCATCTATGCTTGCTTTGATGAAAACAAAGACATTGTGACCTTGTATCGGCAAGCCATTAGCAATGGCGCACTCGCCGTGGTCGGGCCGCTGACCCGCAGCGGGGTTAGCACACTCGCGGCGGAAAAGGATATTCCTGTGCCTACGTTGGTGCTCAACGCCATAGACGAGCAGCCTAACCAGCAGGTATATTTTTTCGGCATGGCTGCCGAGGCGGAAGCGCGCCGCGTGGCACAACTGGCGGCCTTTCAGGGATTACACCAAGCGATTGTGATTGCGGCACGTACGCAGTTGGATAAACGTCTGCAATTTGCGTTTGAAGATGAATGGCATGCCAGCGGGCGTGGCGTGTTGCGCGAGATTGAGTTTAATGATGACCCAACCCCGTTGTATGACTTGGCCGCCGAACCAGATACCGTCATCTTTATCGCCGCCGATGCCGATCAGGCACGTTTGATCCGCCCATATCTGCCCAACAAGATGCCCATTTATGCCACTTCACAAATCTTTATTGGCAACCAAGATGCGTTGACCAATAACGATCTGAATGGCATACGCTTTGTCGATATGCCGTGGTTATTGCAGCCCGATCATCCTGCGGTGATGAGCTACCCACATGCCAATCCGCCGTTGCCCACCGACCTAGAACGCTTCTACGCTTTAGGTGTGGATGCTTATCGCCTGATACAACTGCTGCTGGACAAACAAACCGCCACCGCTTTGCCGCTGGACGGGGTAAGTGGACATATCGAATTGAGTGGGCGCACTTTCAAACGCGTGGCGATTCCCGCGCTGTTCGTGCAAGGCAAAGCGCAACTTCCCGATGCGCTACCCACGGCAACCGTGCAACTGTTCCCCGACCAACTCAAAAATAAAGCTGCCGAGCTGCCTGCCAAACCATGAGCAACACAGGCGTTGCCGCCGAACTGTGGGCAAGCAAATTCCTTCAGCAACACGGCTTGCAAAGCGTGACGCAAAACTTTCGCAGTCGCTTTGGCGAAATCGACCTCATCATGCGCGATGGCGCGATGCTGGTGTTTGTGGAAGTGCGCTTGCGCAGCAACGTCAACTTCGGGGGTGCAGCCGCCAGCATCGACAGACGCAAACAACAGCGCATTATTGCCACGGCACAGCATTATTTAGCCGAACTCAAGGTCATTCCGCCGTGTCGCTTCGATGCGGTATTGATGGATGATGCACATGGCAAGAATTTGCAATGGCTCAAGAATGCGTTTGAGGCTTGATTCAGTTAATATTCGCGCTCATCAAATAGCCCGTTACCCTCATGGACATCAACAACCGCATCATCAAGCACTTCCAAGACAGCGCAGATATCAAGCTCAAAGTTAAAGAAACGCTGGCAAAGCCGATTGCCGAAGGCGCGCAAGCATTTTTTGACTGCGTGACCAACGACGGAAAAATTTTGTGCTGCGGTAACGGGGGGTCAGCGGCGGACGCACAACATTTTGCCGCCGAGTTGCTGAATCGTTTTGAGAAAGAACGTCCAGGCTTGGCGGCGGTTGCACTGACCACCGATAGTTCAGTACTCACCTCGATCGCCAACGATTACGATTTCAAGCAGATTTTTTCCAAGCAAGTGCGCGCGCTCGGCTTACCAGGCGACGCGCTGTTAGCCATTTCCACCAGCGGTAACTCGCCCAATGTGGTCGCCGCCATACATGCCGCGCACGAACGCAATATGCGCGTGGTGGCATTGACGGGACGCGATGGGGGTGAAATGGCTTTGGCATTGCACCCGAATGATGTGTTGATTTGCGTGGAAGCAAACAGTACCGCCCGTATTCAAGAAGTACATTTACTCAGCTTGCATTGTCTGTGTGATGTGATGGATTACCTACTGTTAGGAGAATGAATATGCGTATCGTTTCTGTAGTGTTGCTGGCAATGTTGGGTGGGGCGTTACAAGGCTGTGTGCCTATCGTTGCAGCAGGCGTGGGCACAGGCGTGTTGATGGCTGATGATAGGCGCACCAGTGGCGCGTATGTCGAAGATGAGGCGATTGAAAATAAAGCCTTTGACTATATCGGCAAGACCTATAAACACAACGTGCATGTCAACACCACGGCGTATAACCGCAAGGTGCTGTTGAGCGGAGAGGTGGCAAGTGCAGAGCAAAAATCCGCCATTGAGCGATTTGTTAAAAGCATCCAAAACGTGCGCGAGGTCACTAACGAATTGGTGGTGTCAGGCGTGAGTTCACTCACTTCGCGCAGCAGTGATAGCTTGGTTACCTCAGATGTCAAATTGCGCTTTGTCCGCGACAAACGTTTCAAAGCCGACCACGTTAAAGTGGTCACAGAAAATGGCAGCGTATTTTTAATGGGTTTGGTGTATCGCGCCGAAGCCAATGCCGCCACTGAAGTCGCCAGCACCACCAGCGGTGTACAGCGCGTGATCAAACTGTTTGAATATCTTGACTAATGTATCCAACGCCTGCCTTTGAACATAAGTTATGTAACACTGCCGAATTAGGCGTGCGCGTTGCCGCATTACCGCGTCCGTTAGTGTTCACCAACGGTTGTTTCGATGTATTGCATCGCGGCCACGTCACCTATTTGGCACAAGCGCGCGCACTCGGCGCATCGCTCATCGTCGGGGTGAACAGCGATGCTTCGGTAAAGCATCAGGGCAAAGGCGACGACCGCCCCATCAATCAACAAGACGACCGCATGACGGTATTGGCTGCGCTGGAATCGGTGAGTCTGGTGGTGCAGTTTGATGAAGACACGCCACTTAATCTGGTTCTCGCCGCGCATCCAGACAAGCTGGTGAAGGGGGGCGATTGGCAACCCGAAAACATCGTAGGTAGCAAAGAGGTGCAAGGTTGGGGCGGTTCGGTACACAGCATCCCCTTCTTGCATGAACGTTCCACCACCGCTTTATTAAAAAAGATACGCACGCTATGACCCCTACTGAAATCATCCTGCATCAAAAATCAAAGACCCTCGAAGTCGCCTTCGATAACGATACACGCTACCAATTGCCCGCCGAATTTCTGCGCGTGTTCTCACCTTCTGCCGAGGTACGTGGCCATGGCAAAGGACAAGAAACCTTGCAAGTCGGCAAACGCGATGTCGGCATCACCAGCATCGAGCCTATTGGACAATACGCGCTCAAGATCAATTTCGACGATGGGCATGACACTGGGTTGTACTCGTGGGACTACCTGCACGAGATGGGGCAATACCAAGAAGGCATGTGGCATGACTACTTGGGCAGGTTGGAAGCAGCGGGCAAGAGCCGCGATAAATAGCGGTCATTCCCGCGTAGGCGGGAATCCAGTCATCAAATCATCCTCGCAACGCGGGGCAACTAAGGTTTTGTCGGCTACGCGGATTTTTATATGTTGCTGGATTCCCGCCTACGCGGGAATGACGATCTACAAATATCCGTTCGCCCTGAGCTTGTCGAAGGGTGAATAAGCAAAAGCAAAGGAGCATCACCATGAGCAAGACCCACTTCGGATTCCAGACTGTCGATGAGAGCGAAAAAGCCAAGAAAGTCGCTGGCGTGTTCACCTCTGTCGCCAGCAAATACGACATCATGAATGACCTCATGTCGGTCGGCCTGCATCGCGTGTGGAAACCGTTCGCCGTAGGCTTGGCGAACGTACGCGAAGGTCAGCGCGTGTTGGATGTGGCGGGTGGCTCAGGTGATCTGTCCAAGCTGTTCCTGAAGAAGGTCGGCAGCCGTGGTCAAGTCATCCTCACCGACATCAACAACGCCATGCTGCGCGTCGGTCGTGACCGTATGATCGACAACGGCACCCCAACGCCCACTGCGCAATGCGATGCCGAGCACCTGCCGTTCCCAGATAACTATTTCGATTGCGTCAGCATCGCCTTCGGTCTGCGCAACGTCACACATAAAGAGGCCGCCTTGCGCGAGATGAAGCGCGTACTCAAACCCGGTGGCCGCGTCATCGTGCTGGAATTCTCCAAGGTCGCCAAACCGCTGGAGAAGATGTACGACCTGTACTCCTTCAAGCTACTCCCCAAGATGGGCCAACTCATCGCCAACGATGCCGACAGCTACCGCTACCTCGCCGAATCTATCCGCATGCATCCGGGACAGGAAGAGCTGAAACAGATGATGGTGGATGCCGGGCTGGAGCGCGTCGAGTACTTCAATATGACGGGGGGTGTGGTGGCGGTGCATCGGGGCTATAAGTTGTAACACTCCAACACAATAATTGCGGAGCGTGAAATGAAATTTGAATGGGATGAAGGAAAATCCACCGCCAATTTGCGTAAGCATGGGGTCTCATTCAAAGAGGCAACAACGGTATTTATTGACGAGCTTTCAATGACAGGCGATGACCCTGACCATTCACGTGGGGAACATCGCGCAATTACATTCGGCGTATCATCCTTGGGCAGATTGTTGGCTGTATCCCATACTGACCGCACAGGAAAAATTCGCATCATTAGTGCCAGAACCGCAACGAGGGCAGGAAGGAAGCTATATGAAGAAACTTGAAAAAAAGAATGACGAAATGCGCTCTGAATATCGCCGCGAAGACTTCGGAAAAATGGTGCGCGGTAAGTACGCAAAACAAATCAAAGCCGAATCAAATGTGGTCGTGCTTGAGCCAGAAGTGGCAAAAGCGTTTCCAAATGGCGAGGCGGTCAATGAGGCACTATTGGGTATACTGGAAATCGCTAAATCTGCGGGATTAACGCCGCGCGCCAATAGCAAGCGCAGAGTAGCGGGGTAGTCACATCACTTCGCCTTTCCTCGCCGAATCCATCCGCATGCATCCAGGACAAGAAGAATTGAAACAGATGATGGTGGATGCAGGGCTGGAACGCGTCGAGTATTTCAATATGACGGGTGGAGTGGCGGCGGTGCATCGGGGATACAAGCTGTAACGCCATGAGTTTTCCTGAGCCAAATTTTACTTGGGGGGAAACGGAGATCACATGACAGCCAAAAATAAATCTTCATACGTGTGCGCCCTTTGCGGCAAGGCGTTTGCACTCGGCGATGTCCTGCCGGGAGAAATCATTCGAAAGGAAATAGCCGAAGAAATTGTGAAGGTATTCCCCGCATGGTCGCCAGACTTATTCATCTGCCGACAAGACCTTGCGGAAATTCGTGGGAAATACGTCCACTCCATTCTCGAATCTGAACGCGGTGAACTTTCATCGCTTGAACAGGATGTTGTTCAAAGCCTTCGTGAACACGAAATTCTCTCGTCAAACATTGATGCCGACTTTGAACACAATCGGACATTCGGGGAGCGCCTAGCCGACAAGATTGCAGATTTTGGTGGGAGCTGGACATTCCTCATCTGCTTTGGAATCCTTCTCGCCATCTGGATTGGCGTGAATTCTGTGGTATTACTATGGCGGCCATTAGACCCCTATCCGTTCATATTTCTAAACCTGATCCTTTCATGTCTAGCGGCCGTCCAAGCTCCAATAATAATGATGAGCCAGAATCGCCAGGAAGCGAAAGACAGAATTCGCTCACAACACGACTATCAGATAAATTTGAAAGCGGAATTGGAAATTCGCCATCTGCACGAAAAAGTGGATCATCTGCTTTCCCATCAGTGGGAGCGCCTCGTGCAGATCCAGGAATTGCAGCTCGAACTGCTAGCGGACTTGGGTCGAAAAAAATGACGGCTATTTCGCGCAGCAAGCGTAGGGCGCGATAACCAAAGAGCATTGCGCAGATACAGAATCATTGTTCAACGGCAAGCGTGTAAAGCGTTTTGTGAATTTTGCGCGCGCCGCCTTTCGCAAGTTGGAGCAACTTGATCTGACACAAATCAGACGATATGCGCGCGCCACCGAGAAACCGTTTGGAGGCTTTGAAGGGCGACCGCGCGGTTCAATGGAGTGTGCGCATCAACGACCAGTGGCGTATTTGTTTTCGTTTTAAGAATGGCGAAGTGCTGGACGTGGAGATTGTGGATTACCACTAGAAGGAACCAACATCATGCGTACGATTGCACCTGTATCCCCCCGGCCAAATGCTGGATGAAGAATTCCTGAAGCCTTTGGGTATGACCAAGTATCGCCTTGCGAAAGAGATTGGCGTACCACCGCAACGCATCGGCGACATCATCTCAGGCAAGCGTGGCATCACGACGGATACCGACTTGCGCTTGTGCCGTTTCTTCAGCTTGTCTGATGGCTGGTGGCTGCGCTTGCAAACTAAATACGATACCGAGATGGACAAGGATGCTTTGGCGGATGTGTTGAAGAACATCCAGCCTTGGGATCGTCTGGCAGCCTAAAGCGAAGAACAATCGAAGCAAACAAACGGGGCTGCGGTTTAGCACTTGCCCCTCCCATCCATTTGCGCGATGATGTGCAGCACATTTGTAATGCAAAAGGATGCCCATGAAAACCGCTACCATGCCTGCCCTGCGCGTACAGCCCGAATTGCGTCAAGCTGCTGAAGAGATATTGCGTCCGGGTGAATCACTTTCTGCCTTTGTTGAAGATTCGCTGCGCCGCAATGTGGCGTTTCGGCGCACACAACAGGAGTTTATTGCGCGCGGTTTGGCTTCGCGGGATGAGGCAAAAAAGACTGGGATGTATTTCTCATCGGAAGAAGTATTGGCGGAGTTGGATACCATCATTGCCAGTGCCAAAAAGAAGGCGCGTAAGTGAGTTACAAGGTTCGCTATACCCTAGCGGCCAAAGTAGATTTGAAACGCTTGTTCACCTTTTTGGCTGAACAAGATATCCAAGCTGCGAAGCATGCACGTAAGACTATCGCCGCAGGCATCCAACTGTTGGAACAATTTCCGTTCACTTGTCGCAAGGCTGTGAGTGACAACAGCTATTTGCGTGAATTGGTGATTCCTTTTGGCGGTGCTGGTTATGTTGCATTGTTCGAGATTGAGGACAATGAAACCGTAACTGTGCTTGCGGTGCGTCATCAGCGTGAAGAGGATTACCACTAGCTGTAAATTTTTATTATTTATTGGAGTTAAGAATGTCTGATTTACCCAAATGCCCTAAATGCGATTCTGAATTTACCTACGAAGATGGTGACAACTATGTTTGCCCTGAATGTGGCCACGAGTGGTCGAAAGCCGCATCCACCGATCATGCCGAACAAGCCAAAGTGTTCAAAGATGCGTTCGGCAATGTGCTGGTCGATGGTGACACGATCACTGTCATCAAGGACCTGAAGATCAAAGGTTCGTCTTCCGTGGTGAAGGTCGGCACCAAGGTGAAGAACATTCGCCTGATTGATGGCGACCACGACATCGACTGCAAGATCGACGGCATCGGCGCGATGCAGTTGAAGACCGAGTTCGTGAAGAAAGCATAAACAAAAACCCCTCTCAGCCTCCCCTTGTCAGAGGAGGGGTGGGCGATGCTCTCCACCTGGCTGAAAACCAGTTTATCTTGAGCCTGTCGAAAGATGGAGATGACGAATAAATCAGCGTTTCCTTACAGAATTGGAGTTTGAAATGAGCGGTTGGGGTTGTCCGCATGAGGTTGATGGCAAGTGCTCACGCATCAACCATCTGCCGTGCGACTTGGGAATGAAGGGTTGTGTGTTGTTTGGGCATTTTCGCTTTGCCGATGACAGCAAGAATCGTCCGCCTAAAGTGCCAAATGACAGTAAGCCACCTCGGTCTCTCCTTGATGAGGGCAAGGACTAATTGCCCATTGCCTCACGTTGATTTACTCTCCGCCACCTGATCTTGGCCTCGATCTCATCTATCAAGATGATGCGTTAGTGGTTGCCAACAAACCCGCAGGTTTGCTGGCTGTGCCTGGTCGTGGTGAGGATAAGCAGGATTGTTTGAGATCGCGCGTCCAGCAAGTTTTTGCGGATGCTTTGGTGGTGCATCGCTTGGATATGGCCACCTCAGGATTGATGATTTTTGCACGCAACGTGGCGATGCAACGTCGTTTGTCTGAAATGTTTCGTGAGCGTGCGGTGGAAAAACACTACGTCACTTGCGTATCGGGCAAGCTCGCCGCAGAGGCAGGCGAGGTGAATCTGCCCATCGCGGCAGACTGGATACATCGTCCCTTACAAAAAATTGATCTCGCCCAAGGCAAGCACTCGCTCACGCGCTATCGCTTGCTGTGCTTCGATGTACCTAGCAACACCAGTCGCGTGGAGCTCACACCGATCACGGGGCGCACGCATCAACTCCGCGTCCACATGGCGGCGATCGGTCACCCCATTTTGGGGGATGCTTTATATGGCGATGTCGCCAGTGCGCCCCGTTTGCTGCTCCATGCGCAGTCATTATCGTTCGCACATCCGCTTAGTCACATAGCGTTATCCCTGACTTGTCCGCCCGCTTTTTAGGTCGCTGGTTATAATGCCCGCCGTTTTATCTACTTCATTTTAGGAATTCATTATGGCTACCCCCAATCGCGCTGCTGTATTTGGCTTCGCCTTTATCGCTATCCTCGCCACTCTGTTTTCTGCCTATATTTGGGTGACTTTGCATTGGAGTTATTCCGAGGGCGAGCGCGCGGGTTTCATGCAAAAACTATCGAAAAAAGGCTGGCTATGCAAAACCTGGGAAGGCGAATTGTCTTTGGTTGCCCTGCCAGGCGCAGCCCCTGAGAAATTCAATTTTTCGGTACGTGATGATGTGATTGCGCAGCAAATCAATGCGGCGGTCGGTCAACGTGTTGCACTCACTTATGAACAACATAAAGCCGTGCCGACTTCCTGCTTCGGTGAAACCGAGTATTTCATCACTGCCGTTAAGGTCGTTAAATAGCACCACCCTAACCACGGCATGGCTTGCCGAAAGTTGCTCAGTGTTATACTCCGCCCTGCTTTGTTTTATTTAATCAATGAGGAATACATGAAAAGATTTTTGATGTTGTTGACGATTGCTTTGACCTGCTTCAGTTTATTCGCCACAACAGCGGAAGCCAAACGCTTTGGCGGTGGCGGCAGTTTCGGCAAACAACGAACTATGACACCGCAAGCTCCTGCTAAAGCACCGAGCGCAGCCCCTGCCACTGCACCAGGTGCAACACCCGCGCCTGCGGGCAACAAATGGATGGGGCCGCTGGCTGGTTTGGCAATTGGCGCGGGTTTAGGCATGTTGCTGTCGCATCTGGGTTTAGGTGAAGGGATGGGCACAATCTTGATGATTATGCTGGCGGCAGGCGCAGTGTTTTTCTTGGTTTCTATGCTGCGTAAGAAGCAACAACCCACGATGCAATATGCAGGCGCGGGCGCACCTTACGGCGGCGCGCAACAACCTGTGTCGCAACCTGTCGGTGGCAGTGCCGTTAACGCTACCAGCTCGGGCAATATTCCCGCAGATTTCCCGATAGAGAGTTTTCTACGCAGTGCCAAGACTTCTTTCATCCGCTTGCAAGCTGCAAATGATCGCAAGGACTTGAATGACATCCGCGAATACACCACGCCTGAAATGTTTGCTGAAATCTCCATGCAAATGCAGGAGCGTGATGACGCACCACAAAAGACGGATGTGGTCGCCATCAACGGTGAATTGCTGGAAGTGGCTAACGAAGGCGATCTCGCTATTGCCAGCGTACGTTTCACCGGTCAGTTGCGCGAAAACAACGGCACACCTGAAAATGTGGATGAAATCTGGCACGTGCAAAAGAACCTGAAGGACGATAAATCAGTTTGGCTGTTGGCAGGTATTCAACAGACCACCCTGCACTAAGCCCCCATGTTTACCCAGCCTTCTGCCGCAGTGCTCAACCATCTGCTTGCGCAGAATGACTGGGCATTAACCCGCTTAATGCGTTTCGCGGGCAAGACGGCGCGCTTTAACATCGCGCCGTTTTCTTTTGCCTACACCATCTTGCCCGATGGCTATCTCAGCAACGCTCCCGCCTCTGTGAGTGCTGATGCGCAGTGTGTCATTACCCCCTCGCTGTTGCCTCGACTCGCTTTGCACGATGAAAAAGCCCATGCCGATATTCGCACGGAAGGCGATGCAGCTTTGCTTACCGAGATATTTTTCCTCTCGCGCAATCTGCGTTGGGATGCGGCTGAAGATCTAAGCAAAGTAACGGGTGACATTGCTGCGGAACGCATTGTGCAAGCTGTCGAAACCAAGCAACAGGCCCTGCGCAGCGGTGCACTTAACCTGAGCCAAGCCGCCGCTGAGTATTGGACGGAAGAGCGTCCGCTGCTCGCCAAACCCCAAGAGCTACATAATTTTGTTGGGCAAGTGGATGTGTTACGCGATGACCTCGCGCGCTTGGAACAACGCGTCAAACGCCTACTCGCAGCACACTAATTTTTCCATGCGCCTATTTCGCTTTATCAAAATCGTTTTCGTTGCGCTGCGTTTCGGGCTGGACGAGTTTTTGCTCTCCCATGAACGCGTGCGCTGGCTGCGCGTGCCGCTCAATATCTTGCTGTTTTTGCGCAATACCTCACAGCCACGCGCGGTGCGCTTGCGTCTAGCACTGGAGAATCTGGGGCCGATCTTCGTTAAGTTTGGGCAGATGCTTTCCACGCGCCGCGACCTGATGCCCAGTGATTTGGCGGAGGAACTCGCCAAGCTACAAGATCAAGTGCCGCCCTTCCCTTCTGCCCAAGCTGTGACTCTGCTTGAAGCCAATTTCCAGCAGCCCTTGAGTAAGGTTTTTGCCAGCTTTGACGAAACCCCGATTGCCAGCGCATCTGTCGCACAAGTACATTTTGCGGTGTTGCCTGATGGACGAGAAGTGGCGGTGAAAATACTGCGTCCAAGCATCAACGCCATCATTGCGCACGATATTGCCCTGCTCAAAGTTGCCGCTGATTTGCTCGAATGGTTATGGGCAGATGGTCGTCGCCTCAAGCCGCGCCGCGTCATCGAAGAATTTGAAAAGTATCTGGGCGACGAGCTGGATTTATCGCGCGAAGCAGCCAACGCCAGTCAGCTCAAACGCAATTTTTCTGCCTCAAATTTGCTCATCGTGCCTGAGATGTATTGGGACTATTGCAGTAGCGAAGTAATTGTCATGGAGCGCATGAAAGGCACGCCCATCAGCCAAGTCGAGGCTATCCGCGCACAAGGCGTAGACATCAGCAAGCTGGCCGCAAATGGCGTAGAAATTTTCTACACGCAAGTATTCCGTGACGGATTTTTCCATGCCGACATGCACCCCGGCAATGTGCAAGTTGCTGCTGATGGTCGTTATATCGCGCTCGATTTTGGCATCATGGGCACACTTACAGATGTAGATAAAAACTACCTTGCGCAAAATTTCATCGCCTTCTTTCGCCGCGACTACAAACGCGTTGCCGAGGTACATATCGAATCAGGCTGGGCACCCAAAGAAACGCGCGTGGATGAATTAGAAGCGGCGATACGCGCTGTCTGCGAACCGATTTTCGATAAACCCCTGCGCGAAGTTTCCTTCGGTCGCGTATTGCTGCGCCTGTTCCAAACCTCGCGTCGCTTCGGCATCGAAGTGCAACCACAATTAGTGTTGCTACAAAAGACCCTGTTGAACATCGAAGGCTTAGGCTTGCAGCTCGATCCAGAATTGGATTTATGGAAAACCGCCAAGCCGTGGCTGGAACGCTGGATGAGTGAACAAGTCGGCTGGCGCGGCTTGCTCAAAGCACTCAAACAAGAAGCCCCCAACTATGCCACCCTGCTACCGCAACTGCCGCGACTCATGTTCCAACGCCTGCATGACAACCCGACGGCTGGACTTGAAGCGAATATGCAACAACTGCTGCAACAACAAAAACGCCGCAACCTGTTGCTCGGCATCATCGTCGCACTACTCCTGCTGCAATCGGCTTGGCTATTTCTAGGGATGTACTGATTTATTCGGTTTTGTCATTGATGAAACCACTCGCCATTCGACTCAGCCAGCAAGCTGGCAAGTCGCTGCTGGTTATCCCGAGTAGGCGGGAATCCATACATGGACGCCCACTTTTGCCAAGCCTTCATTTGATGATTTTGAGAGTAGGTAAAGATTGCAGCCATACATTCGGACTTTGTGTGAAGCACATCGCTTCTGTCCCTAATGGAATACGCTGAGCAACGCCAGATCATTTAAACGCACTCGAAGTGCTCTGGATTCCGCTGGTTGAGTCACTCACGGTCTGACCTGTCTCGCCATCACTTCATGATTGCCTGTGCAATCGGTGGAAGCCTTTCTCCTTAAACTGGGTTGCCAATACGTACCGTTCTGATACGCGCCTATTTGGGCGGTTTCAAGCACCAAGTGCAAAAAGTGCTGCGTGATGTAGCTTAAAGTCAAAAGCGTCTGGCATGAACAGTTCTACCGGACATTTGAAACCGAGTGACTTTCGTGGACGGGTATTCAGTTTCCACGCAATCGCATCCAGTTCGGCTTGAGAGAATACACTCAAGTCACTCCCCTTTGGCAGGTACTGGCGCGTCAGTCCGTTGGTGTTCTCGTTTCGGCCACGCTGCCAAGGGCTGTGTGGATCGGCAAAGAACACCTTAATGCCGGTATCTGCTGCCAACTGCTGGGCCTCCGCCATTTCCTTGCCCTGATCGTAAGTCATCGACAGGTGTTTTTGCGCCTCTATACGGTTGAGGACAAAGCCGAAGCTCTTGACTGCCGAGGCTGCGCTAGCATCCTCCATCTTGGCCAGCACGGTAAACAGCGTGGTGCGTTCGACTAACGTACCGACGGATGAACGATTGTGAGCCCCCTTGATGAGATCGCCCTCCCAGTGCCCCAGCACCAGCCGCTCCTCAATCTCGGCAGGACGGTCATGAATGCTGACCATGTCAGGAATCTGACCACGCCGGTCTTCACCCCTAGCGCGTGGACGGCGTTTGGCATGACCAAAACGCAGCCATCCAATCACTTCTGTGCGCAACTCACCACGCGGCATCGCATAAATCGCGGTGTAGATGGTTTCGTGTGAAGCCTGTAGTGTCGGAGTATCGGGATGCACAGTCGCCAGTGTGCCAGCAATCTGCTCCGGTGAGTAACCCTCTTGCAAATAATGCGTGACCTGCTTCCAAAGCACTGCGCCAGGCCGCACCTTGCGCAAAACATGTGGCTTGACCGTACAGGCCGTGGCTCGCCGCTGTGCCACATCAGCACGGTAACCCCCTGCAATCGCAGGTCTGCCAACACCGCGTGGCTGCTTCTGTCGCACCCAGCCATTGCGCTTCAACTCACGACTCAACGTTCCAGCAGAGCGACCCAACTCACGAGCAATTTGCCCAGGCTTGAACCCCATTGATAGCTGCGTCTGGATTATCGTTCTCTCTTCGATACTCATCTGCTTGTATATTTTTCCCATGTAACATTTTCCTCTAAAAATGTTGCACTTGGTTTTTGAGCGCGCCGAGCCAATAAATATGTTGTAAATGTTCCAAACATCAAGCTTCTAATTACACGTCTAAATTCTTCACCCCTAACGCATTTTTTTCAATAAACGCACGGCGTGGCTCGACTATGTCCCCCATCAAGGTGGTGAATATTTCATCTGCGGAAATTGCATCTTCGATACGTACGCGTAACAGGATACGGTTTTTCACATCCATAGTGGTTTCCCAGAGTTGTTCGGGATTCATTTCACCAAGTCCTTTGTAACGCTGTATGTTGACACCTCGTTTAGCTTCATCCAATAGCCATTCGATAGCTTGTTTAAAGCTAGATACTGCACGCTTTTGTTCGCCTCGGGCAATATATGCGCCTGTTCTAATCAAACCGTTTAGGATGTCAGCGGCTTGTCGTATCTGCACATAATCATTGCTCTTAAGGAAGTCTCTATCCATATAACTCAGGGAGTAATTGCCGTGATAGAGCTTTTCTAAACGAAGCCGATACTCACCATGTTCGTTGATTTCGGTGGTTACTTTGATATTTCCACCACAAGCTGTTTCCAGAAGTTGCGCACTGTGTTGTGCTTGCGCCATGTCGTCTAGCGACAAACTGGGTAAAATCAATAGCGCATGACTGGCTTCAGGTGCAGTGAAGCGTGAAAGACGATCAATCACGGCTTCGGCAAGGAAGTATTGTTTGGCAATTTCTTCGAGTGCTTCGGCTTGTATTGGGTTGCCATCTGCCGCTGGAAATAATGCAGCGTTATTCAACGCTGACTTGAGCATGTAAATTTTCATCTCTTGGTCATCTTTGAGATAACGCTCGTCTTTACCTTGTTTTATTTTGTACAAAGGGGGTTGTGCAATATAGATATGACCGCGTTCGACCAGTTCAGGCATTTGACGGTAGAAGAAGGTCAGCAATAGGGTGCGGATATGCGCACCGTCCACGTCAGCATCGGTCATGATGATGATACGGTGGTAGCGTAATTTGTCTGCGTTGTATTCTTCTTTGCCTATACCTGTGCCTAACACAGTGATGAGGGTAGCAATCTCTTGTGAGGAAATGAGTTTTTCAAAACGTGCTTTTTCTACGTTAAGAATTTTACCCTTGAGCGGCAAAATCGCTTGAAACTTGCGATCTCTCCCTTGCTTTGCCGAACCTCCCGCAGAATCACCTTCGACTAGATAGAGTTCGGACATCGCGGGGTCTTTTTCTTGGCAGTCAGCTAATTTTCCTGGTAAGCCCATGCCATCCAAAATACCTTTGCGACGGGTTAATTCGCGTGCCTTGCGCGCTGCATCGCGCGCACGCGCAGCATCAATAATTTTATTGCAGATAATTTTGGCATCTATTGGATTTTCCAATAGAAAATCAGCTAATTTTTGCCCAACCACTTCTTGCACGACGGGTTGGACTTCACTAGAAACTAGTTTATCTTTGGTCTGTGATGAGAACTTCGGATCAGGTACTTTGACTGACAAAACGCATGTCAAACCTTCGCGCATATCATCGCCCGTGGTATCTACTTTGGCTTTTTTAGCCAGTTCGTTGTCATCAATATATTTATTGATGACGCGGGTCATCGCCATCCGCAGCCCCGTCATGTGCGTACCACCATCGCGCTGGGGAATGTTATTAGTGAAACATTGCACCACCTCGGAATAACTATCGTTCCATTGCATGGCAACATCTACCGTAATGCCATCTTTTTCTCCACTGGACTGAAAAGTATTGGGATGCAATACCGTTTTGCTTTTGTTCATGTATTCAACGAATCCACGCACACCACCAGAATAAGCGAAGTTTTCGCTCTTGCCTGTGCGTTGGTCAACAAGCTCAATCTTTACGCCATTATTTAAGAATGACAATTCACGTAAGCGTTTTGCAATGATGTCATAGTGAAATTCCACTAATCCAAATATCTCCTTATCTGCCAGGAAATGTACTTCTGTACCGCGTTTATTGCTCTCACCAAGTTGGCGAATAGGAGAAACCTCTACTCCTTTTTGTATTTCGATAAGACGATCTTTCAAAACCCCTTGTTCGAATTCGAGACCAAATTTTTTTCCGTCACGATAGGTAGTTAACTTAAGCCATTCTGATAAGCCGTTTACGCAACTTACCCCCACGCCATGTAGACCACCCGAAACCTTATAGCTGTTTTGGTTAAATTTTCCGCCTGCATGAAGCACGGTCATAACGATTTCAGCGGCTGAACGTTTAGGCTCATGCTTATCATCAAACTTAATACCAATCGGTATTCCGCGTCCGTTATCAGAAACAGATATGGAGTTATCACCATGAATAATGACTTTGATCTCATCGCAATGTCCCGCTAAGGATTCATCAATCGCGTTATCCACCACTTCAAAAACCATATGATGCAAACCTGTACCATCTGACGTATCACCAATGTACATTCCAGGGCGTTTGCGTACAGCTTCCAATCCTTCAAGTTGCTGGATGCTTGATTCGTCGTAAGTATCATTCATGGTTATTTGCTTTCTGTTTCACGTGGAACAATTGTTTTTGCGGTGTTTCAATTCTACTGGACTAAACTTTATCGCTTTTACTTAGATACGCATGGGCATTACAACATAACGGAATGCCTCATTAGCTGCAGTGGTAATCACTATGCTGCTATTTGCATCTCCAAACGAAAATATAGCCGCTTCATCACTGATATTATTTAAGCCATCCATTAAATAATTTACGTTAAAGCCAATATCCAAAGCCTCTCCGTGATATTCGGTTTCAATATCTTCTTGGGCTTCTTCCTGTTCGCTGTTACTACTAATGATACTGAGATTTTTTTCAGTTATCACAAAGCGCACACCTCTGAACTTTTCATTTGAAAGAATTGCGGCTCGTTGTAATGCTTGCTGGATTTGCAAGCGATTCATTACAAGGTGATTGCTGTAGGTAGGTATGACACGTTGATAGTCAGGAAACTTACCATCTATCACTTTGGTTACAAGCGTTATTCCTGAAAAAGTTGCTTTGAATTGCTGTGTAGAAAACTCTAATTCAATCAAATCTTCACCATCTACTAACAACTTAGCTAACTCAGTAACCGCTTTACGTGGAAGTATTATTTCTTGCTTTTCATGGTCACCTTCAATTTTTGTTGAGTTAAAAGCAAGACGATGGCCGTCTGTAGCCACTGCTTTTAGATAACCTCCCTCGATAATCAAGAGTACACCGTTAAGGTAATAGCGCACATCTTGTTGCGCCATTGCATATTGAACGGAATGGAATAGTTTTTTTAAGTCAGCTTGTGATAGAGATATTTTTTTAGAATCAACCAACTGACTATTTAATTTTGGAAAATCTTGACTCGGTAAGGTTTGTAAACTAAACCTACTTTTGTTTGATTTTATTTGTGCCTTATTCTCTTTGGTTTCAATGGAAATTTTGCTCTGATCAGGCAAAACACGCAAAATTTCTTGGAATTTCTTTCCGCCCACAGTGATGGATTCAATTTGACTATCAGGTGAATCAGTTTCTATGGTTGTTGTAATTTGAATTTCAAGATCTGTTGCCGTAAAGCGAATTTTACTTGGCTCTTTTTCTATAAGTACATTGGACAGAATGGGCAATGTTTGTTTACGTTCAACAATACCAATGACTACTTGAAGGGGCTTGAGAATAGTTTCTTTGTCTGTTTTTTCAATAAACATAATATATATTCCTAATAGAATTAATAAGTAACTTTCATTCGTGTGCAAAACCAAAAAAACTTTTAAAAATCAAAAAGATGATCTAATCATAACTACAGTTATTTATTGTGGGTTGAACACGGTATAAATGTGGATAACTATTTAGTAATCTTAATTTTTTAAGTTATCCACAAAGCATGCACAGGAAAACCACAAACTTATCCTCGTAAGGTCTGCAATAGCACTTTGTAATCACTATCTGTTGTTGTATCAATGTTGCGTAACTCAGCAACTGCTTTGCAAGCGTGAATAACCGTAGAATGATCTTTGCCACCAAAGGCTTTGCCAATTTCAGGCAAACTCATAGTGGTAAGTTCGCGTGTCAGAGACATGGCGATTTGTCTAGGTCGAGTCAAATTACGAGTACGTTTTTTTGACAGCAATTCTACTATTTTCAAATGGTAATAATCCGCTACCGTTTTTTGGATGTTATCAATAGATATTTGTCGACTTTGTGCGACCAATATATCTTTCATGGCCTCTCTTGCGCTGTCTAAGGAAATTAAACGTTTGTGAAATTTTGCATAGGCTTCCACGCGTTTAAGTGCACCCTCAAGTTCACGAACATTTGAACTGATGTGTTTAGCGATGAAGAAGGCCACCGCATTGTCTAGCACATAGCCACTTAAAGATGCTTTTTTTAATAAGATGGCCACGCGCATTTCTAATTCAGGGGGTTCAATGGCAATGGTTAATCCCCAGCCGAAGCGAGAAACTAAGCGACTATCCAAGCCAGAAATTTCTTTAGGAAACGTGTCGCTGGTTAAGATCACTTGTTTATGCGCATCAATTAAATTATTGAAAGCATAGAAAAATTCTTCTTGAGTTTTTTGTTTTCCCGCAAAGAACTGAATATCGTCGATCAATAGCACATCAAGTGAATGGTAAAACTGTTTGAATTCCTCAAATTTATTGCTTTGGTAAGCGCGTACTACGTCGGCAACATAGCGTTCAGCGTGCATGTAACAAACTTTTGCTTGTGGATTACATAATTTAATTTGGTTACCAATGGCTTGAGCTAGGTGGGTTTTACCGAGCCCTACCCCGCCATAAATAAATAACGGGTTATAGGAATCCCCAGGTTGCTCAGCAACTTGATTCGCTGCAGCGATGGCAAGTTGGTTCGCTTTACCGATCACAAAATTCTCAAAAGTCAGACAAGGGTTAAGTTTGCCGTAACCTCGAAAATTAGCATCGACCTTTGGTTTTGTTTCGTTAATAGGGACTGCTTTCTTTACCGTATTTTCTACCCTTGCTTTTGGGGATGAGGTTTCGGTTTCAATAACCCTAAATACAAACGGAGGAATGCTGTTGTAAATCAACTTTACCTGGCGGTGTATTTCGTGCAAGAACCTCTCTTGAACAAGTTTTAAGGTAAAACTGTTGGGGGCAGTGAGCACCAAAGTTCCCGCCTCATTTGTGAGTGTCAGGGGTTTTATCCATGAATTGAATTGTTGTGGAGGCAGACTCTGTTGAAAAGAGAGCAGGCATGAATTCCAAAGGGTGTTTTCCTGCATAACGAGCGAAATTAAGTGAGATATTGGAATGTTAAGAAGACGCATTCTACAGGCCATAGTTAAACTTATCCACAGCATGTATAGCAAATTTTGCTTGACACATTAGGTCTAACACATTGTAATAGCGCGTTTTACGACTCACCAAGGACTGTTTAGAAATGAAACGCACTTACCAACCCTCTGTTACCAAAAGAAAACGCACCCATGGCTTCTTAGTTCGCATGAAGACTCGTGGTGGGCGCGCTGTTATTCGAGCTCGTCGTGCTAAAGGCCGTGCAAGACTCGCAGTTTAGCAAACCAAGCAACCTTGCCGCATCGAGTCGCATCCCGCGCGGCGAAGGTTATAAACACTGTCTTGATGCGGAAAGCGTTGCTGATAAATATTACAAATTGTTTTTTGTTCGTAATATGCAACCTAACTCTCGGTTAGGGATTATCGCGGCCAAAAGGAATTTACCTAAAGCGGTAGATCGAAATAGAGCAAAAAGAATTGTCAGAAACCTATTTCGTTGCCATGAAATTAAACAACGTGGCATAGACATCGTTGTAATGGTGAGGTCTGTAACTCCTCAAGATAGCTCCTTGCTCAGGGAAGCATTAAAAAAACTTTTCAATCGAGTGGACAATAGATGCGCAGAATCCTGATCAAATTGATACATGGCTACCAATATTTGATTAGTCCACTAAGCCCCCCAACTTGCCGTTTTACTCCTAGTTGTTCTCATTACGCCTGCGATGTCTTATCTAAACACGGTTTTTTTAAGGGTGTTTGGTTGAGCATAAAACGGCTAGTACGTTGTAATCCTTGGCATCCTGGTGGTTACGACCCCGCCCCTTAAATTTACCCAGTAAACATCATGGATCTTCAGAGACTTTTCCTGTTTTTAATTTTTTCGTTTTCACTTGTCTTGGTGTGGGATGGTTGGCAACGTTATCAACATCCTGATGCGATGGTTTCTCAATCCGCCAATACCGCCCCTGCGAGCTTAGTAGGCATCGCAAAGGATGCTAAGCAGATTGTCGCCACGGTATCCAATGCCGCTACTGTTGTGACAGGAAAAACAATTGTTGTTAAAACAGATTTTTTGCAAGCAGAGATAAATACCTTAGGTGGTGATATTCAGAAGCTGAGTTTATTAAAACATCCAGATGGTTTAGATAAAACCAAACCATTTGTGTTGTTTCAAAAAGGTGAAAAGTCACACAACTATGTGGCGCAAACAGGGTTGCTAGGCGAACAGATGCCCAATCACAACACGCTGTTTACTCCAGATCAAGCAAGTTATGAGTTACTTAATGGGGCTGAAGAAATTAAGGTTAGGTTGGTAGCTGTTAGCGAACAAGGAGTTTCAGTTGCTAAGGTACTCACCTTTCATAAAAGCAGCTATTTGATTGATGTTGCTTATGAGATAGAAAACAATAGTGCTGGAATTTTGACCCCATCGGCCTATTTCCAGCTGGTTCGTGATTCTGAGTCACCAGAGGGTGGGTCAAAGTTTGTGCCTACTTACACAGGTCCTGCGGTTTATACCGATACTGAAAAGTTTCAAAAAGTTGATTTCAGCGCGATTGATAAAAACAAACTGGATTATCCCAAAGAGGCTGATAACGGGTGGATTGCAATGCTACAACATTATTTTGTGGCGGCTTGGTTACCCAAAGACAAAACCAAGCGTGAGTTTTTTACACGTAAATTAGACAATGGATTGTATTCAACAGGGTTAGTGCTTGCGGTTAATCCAATAGCAGTGGGGCAAAAAAGCGAAGTTTCCGTATCTCTATATGCGGGCCCGACAGAATCAACCTTGGATAAAATTGCCCCCGGACTAGGTTTAACGGTTGATTATGGTTGGCTGACCATTTTAGCAACACCAATATTTTGGTTAATGTCACTGTTACAAGGCATCGTACACAATTGGGGCGTTGCCATTATTTTATTAACCGTGTTAATTAAAATGGCCTTCTTCCCGCTCTCGGCGGCGAGTTATCGCTCAATGGCAAAGATGCGTGTCGTTGCGCCTAAGTTGGAAAAACTTAAGCAGCGTTATGCGGATGATCGCGAGGGTTTAAATCGCGCCATGATGGACTTATACAAAACTGAAAAAATCAATCCACTGGGAGGGTGCTTGCCAGTGTTGATTCAAATACCCGTTTTTATTGCTTTGTATTGGTCTATTTTAGCCAGTGTAGAACTGCGCTACGCACCGTTTTTTGGTTGGATAACGGATTTATCCGCAGCCGACCCCTACTATATTTTGCCTGTCATCATGGGGCTAAGTATGTTGATACAATCGAAGTTGAACCCAACACCCCCAGATCCAATACAAGCGAAAGTCATGCAAATCATGCCTATCGTATTTAGCGTGGTGTTTTTCTTCTTCCCTGCGGGATTGGTGCTGTACTCCATTGTTAATAATGGTTTGTCGATCGCGCAGCAGTGGTATATCAATCGCACCTTAGAGGCGGAAGGTCTTGTTAGTAAACGCTGACACCATCGCTGCAATTGCCACGGCGCAAGGCCGTGGTGGTGTGGGAGTCGTTAGGATATCGGGGCGAGAAGCGGCAGCAATTGCGCTAGCTGTGCTGGGTAAGCTACCCTCCCCTCGCTATGCCCATTACGGCAATTTTTTAGAAGAAAATGGCGACATTCTAGATCAGGGTGTCGCTTTGTTTTTTCCAGCACCACATTCCTATACAGGTGAAAATGTACTAGAGCTGCAAGGTCATGGCGGCGTTGCTAGTTTGCAGATGTTGTTGCAACGGTGTTTGACTTTAGGTGCGCGACTTGCAGAGCCAGGTGAGTTTACCCGACGCGCATTCCTCAACAATAAAATAGATCTTGCGCAGGCAGAAAGCGTTGCGGATTTAATCGAGGCAAACACGACCCAGGCCGCACGCAGTGCAATGCGCTCTCTGCGTGGAGATTTCTCAAAAATAATTCATGAGTTGGTTGCAGACTTAATCAATTTGCGCATGTTGGTTGAGGCTATGCTGGATTTCCCAGAAGAAGACCTTGATGTTGTAGATGCTCAACGACGTGACCAACAACTACAAAAAATTCAGACAGTTTTGCACAAAACCCTTGAGCTTGCGCAGCAAGGGAGTTTGTTGCGTGAAGGCGCGCAAGTTGCCATTGTGGGCGAACCAAACGTGGGCAAATCAAGCTTGCTGAACAAACTGTCTGGTGAAGAGGTTGCGCTGGTGAGTGATGTGCCAGGAACAACCCGTGATGTAATACGCCAAGCCATCCAAATCCAAGGTGTGCCGTTTCATATTATGGACACCGCAGGATTGCGCGATTCCTCCGATGTGGTTGAGAACATGGGCATGGACAGAACACATCAAGCCCTTCAGCGCGCTGATTTAGTGATGTTGTTGCTGGATGCATCGCAAGGAATGACTGGTGCAGCACAGGACATTATTACGGCCATACCCGCAGAGACCCCTTATCTTTTGGTGTTTAATAAAGCGGATTTGCTACCACGATTACCCGCAAATAATTTATCCACTGGGGTTTACGTCTCGGCAAAGGTCGGCTTAGGCATAGAGGATTTGCGCAATCAATTGTTGGCCTTAGTGGGCTGGCGTGATCAGGAAAGTGGCGTATTTATGGCCAGAGAGCGACATGTTATGGCATTGCGGAAAACACAAAATCATTTATATCAAGCGGGTATGCTATTGAGTCAATCCGAGCTTTTTGCTGAAGAATTGCGCTTGGCACAACAATCATTGAGCAGCATTACTGGGGAATTTACCGCAGACGACCTGCTAGGTGAGATTTTTAGCCGATTCTGTATTGGAAAATAAATCCAATTGTTTCACGTGAAACATCAAGTTTGAGTATACGTCGTGGGCTGATGTATGATGCGCGTCCTTTTTGTCTAGTCCTAACATGAAATTTCCAGAAACATTTGATGTAATTGTAGTGGGCGGAGGTCATGCGGGTACTGAGGCCGCATTGGCG
>JAVHPV010000335.1:0-1389 GCA_036170775.1 Gallionella sp.
TCTGCACGAATTTCCAGCAAGGCTTCACGCAGTTGTTGCATACCTTCGCCTGTTTTCGCACTCACAAAAATGCGCGTGATTCTACCATACTCATCCCGCTCAACTGAGGCAGGTAGCTCCTGCATATCAATCTTGTTGAATACCATAATCTGCGGAATATTACTGGCTTCAATTTCAGCCAACACCTTGTTGACTTCGCTGATCTGATCGTCATAACAAGGGTTGTTAATATCCACCACATGCAACAATAAATCGGCCTGTATGGTCTCTTCCAAGGTACTGCGAAAGGCCGCCACCAAACCATGCGGCAGATGGCGAATAAAACCCACCGTATCCGACACCACAATCTCGCCCTGACCTTCGGCATACATACGCCGTGAGGTGGTATCCAAAGTAGCAAATAGCTGATTCGCCACATAGACCCCTGCCTTAGTCAAGCGGTTGAACAGCGTAGACTTCCCCGCATTGGTGTAACCCACAATCGACACCGATAACACGTCATGGCGATTGCGTGAGCGACGCTGCACATCGCGCTGCCCCTTAAGTTTTTCCAAACGTTCTTTGAGCAAATGCACACGCTTATCCAACTTACGCCTATCCAATTCCAATTGGGTTTCACCTGGGCCGCGTGCGCCCACGGCAAATTTTTGCTGCCCCATATCCACGCCTTGCCCGATCAAGCGCGTTGCCAAATATTTCAACTGTGCCAATTCCACCTGCACCTTACCTTCGTGGCTTTGCGCACGCTGCGCAAAAATATCCAAAATCAACATCGTTCGATCAATCACACGGGTGTTGAGTGCTGAGGTCAAATTACGCATCTGCGCAGGCGACAAATCATGATTAAAAATCACTAAGGGGATTTCCAAACGTTCGACAATTTCAGCGATTTCTGCCACCTTGCCGCTGCCTGCGAACAAAGCGGCATCTGGGCGTTGCCGCTTACCTTCAACTATCGCTAAAGTAGTAACGCCTGCCGTTTCAGCGAGCAGGCGCAACTCTTCACGATTCTCGGCGTAATCGGAATCGCCAAAATCAAGACTGACCAAAACGGCGGAATTAGCCCCCGCTGAAGTTTGCTGCATTACTCTTCAGTGTCGTAAGGGATCGTGACGGCACGAGCGGGAACGATGGTTGAAATCGCGTGCTTATAGACCATCTGCGTGACGGTGTTCTTCAACAACACCACATACTGGTCGAACGATTCAACTTGGCCTTGCAACTTGATACCGTTGACCAAATAAATCGCCACCTGCACATGCTCTTTACGCAGGGTATTCAAGAAAGGGTCTTGCAACTGCTGTCCTTTTGCACTCATGTTATTGCTCTTGTTAGTTAGGATAGGGATGGCACTTTACTGGATTCATCGCGGTATGAATAGCTCCAGCG
>JAVHPV010000336.1:0-1386 GCA_036170775.1 Gallionella sp.
TATTGCTCGTTTTTTTTCGGTTTTTACGCTAAAATCGCGCCCACTTTTAATTCGCTAGGCATAAGAAATCGTGGCACTTATTGTTCAGAAATACGGCGGAACGTCTGTAGGCAGTACCGACCGAATCAAAAATGTAGCACGTCGCGTTGCCAAATTTAAAGCGCAAGGTCATCAAGTGGTAGTTGTACTCTCTGCGATGAGTGGAGAAACCAACCGACTCATCGGGCTGGCCAAAGAAATTCAAGTCAACCCAGACCCTCGTGAACTCGATGTCATCGTATCGACAGGCGAGCAGGTAACGATAGGATTGCTCTGTATGGCTCTAAAAGAAATTGGTTTAAAAGCCAAGAGCTATACAGGCAGCCAAGTAAAAATTACCACTGACAGTGCTTTTACCAAAGCGCGCATCGTTAGCATTGATGAGCAAAATATTCGTGCCGACTTAGCCACTGACCATGTGGTGGTGGTGGCGGGCTTCCAAGGAATGGATGAGAACGGCAACATTACTACGCTGGGACGGGGCGGATCGGATACCACAGGCGTTGCGCTTGCCGCCGCATTACGCGCTGATGAGTGCCAAATTTATACGGATGTGGATGGTGTTTATACCACTGACCCGCGTGTAGTTCCTGAGGCGCGCCGTCTGAAATCTATTACTTTCGAGGAAATGCTTGAAATGGCAAGCCTCGGTTCCAAAGTTTTGCAAATACGTTCGGTAGAATTTGCGGGCAAATACAAAGTTAAATTACGTGTACTTTCTAGCTTTGCAGAAGAGGGCGATGGCACACTGATTACGTTTGAGGACGAAGATAAAATGGAGCAAGCAATTATTTCTGGCATCGCGTTTAATCGTGATGAAGCTAAAATTACCGTACTAGGCGTTCCCGATAAACCCGGTATCGCCTATCAAATTCTAGGTCCTGTGAGTGACGCGAATATTGATGTGGACATGATTATCCAGAACGTTGGGGTAGATGGCACAACAGACTTCTCATTTACCGTGCATCACAACGACCTGTCCAAAGCAATGGATATTCTGAAAAACCAAGTGCAACCTCATATTGGTGCACGCGACGTAGTGGGCGACAGCAAAACCGCGAAAGTTTCAGTAGTGGGTGTAGGAATGCGTTCGCACGTTGGAATTGCGAGCAAAATGTTCCGCACATTGGCAGAAGAAGGCATCAACATTCAAATGATTTCAACCTCTGAAATCAAGATTTCAGTGGTCATTGATGAGAAGTATTTAGAGCTTGCCGTACGAGTTCTGCATAAAGCCTTCGATTTAGATCAAGAAGACGCATAATTCATTTGACCTACATGGTCGATTGCCTTATTATGCGCGGCCTTCGGAGAGGTGGCCGAGTGGTCGAAGGCACTCCCCTGCTA
>JAVHPV010000337.1:0-6228 GCA_036170775.1 Gallionella sp.
CCGCAGGTGGTGCGCCAGCCTTTCGCGCAGAAGATGTCTTTTTGCGCAAAGGGAATGCCGGTCAGGGGGGTTGTTTCACCCGTGGCGAGACGGTCATCTGCGGCACGCGCTTGCGCCAAGCTGATTTTGGCATCGGTACTGACGTAAGCGTTAAAAACGGGGTTATGCGTAGCGATGCGATCCAGATAGAGCTGGGTCAATTCGACACTGGAAATTTTTTTGGTGCGCAATGCGCTACCCAATTGCAACAGGCTGGAATTCAACATAATGGATTATTCGATGACTTGTGGAACGAGGTATAAGCCCGCTTCGACTTGTGGGGCAATCGACTGGAACAACGCGCGCTGGTCGGATTCGGTGACGCTGTCCTCGCGCAGTCGTTGCGACAAATCTTGTGCGTGCGACATTGGGGCGATGCCTTGCGTGTCAACCGCTTGCATCTCGGCAATCAGGTTAAAAATCCCCGATAACTGGGTGCGGGCTGCCTCAATTTCGGCGGGATTCATGGAAAGTCGCGCCAAGCGGGCGACTTTTTCAACGTCAGATGTACTTAAAGACATAGTAAAAACTTTATATAAACAAGGCCGATAGGTTATCATATCTGAGTTTATCGGCACACCACTTTGACTACAGGACACAACATGTTTGGATTTTTGAACGGCTATTTTTCTAACGACTTGGCGATTGATCTCGGTACGGCGAACACCCTGATTTGGGTACGTGGACAAGGAATCGTCTTGGACGAACCCTCGGTGGTGGCGATCCGCCAAGAAGGCGGGCCAAATGGCAAAAAAGTGATACAGCAAGTCGGCTTGGCCGCGAAACAGATGCTGGGTCGCACCCCAGGTAATATCACCGCGATACGTCCGATGAAAGACGGGGTGATTGCCGACTTTACCGTCACCGAGCAAATGCTCAAGCAATTTATTCGCAAAGTTTACAAAGCCAGTATCTTTAGTCCCAGTCCGCGTATTGTGATTTGTGTGCCTTGCGGTTCTACCCAGGTTGAACGGCGCGCGATTCGTGAATCTGCGGTCGGCGCAGGTGCGCGGCGCGTGGAGCTGATTGAAGAACCGATGGCGGCAGCGATAGGTGCGGGCATGCCTGTTGAAGAAGCCACGGGTTCGATGGTGGTGGACATCGGTGGTGGTACGACTGAAGTGGGCGTAATTTCCCTCGGCGGGGCGGTGTATTCAGGTTCGGTGCGTGTCGGCGGTGACAAATTTGACGAGGCAATCATCAATTACATCCGCCGTAACTACGGCATGTTGATCGGCGAAACCACGGCTGAAGAAATCAAGAAGACCATCGGTTCGGCATTCCCAGGTTCGGAAGTGCGTGAAATGGAAGTTAAAGGGCGCAATTTGGCAGAAGGTGTGCCACGCAGCTTTACCATTTCCAGCAATGAGATTCTCGAAGCCTTGACTGACCCGCTCAACAGTATCGTCAGTGCCGTCAAGACCGCGCTGGAACAAACTCCGCCAGAGTTGGGCGCAGACATTGCCAACAAAGGCATGGTGCTGACCGGTGGTGGTGCGTTGCTACGCGATTTGGATCGCTTGCTGATGGAAGAAACGGGTTTGCCTGTGTTGATTGCCGATGATCCCTTGACTTGCGTGGTGCGCGGTTCAGGACGTGCTTTGGAGAGCATGGATAACAAGCACACCAGCATTTTTACCACAGAGTAATGTCTGCGGGATGGGGGGGTGAGTGGCAAGTTGGAATCCCCCTCCTGCTTGAATTCCCCGCTCACGTCTTGCCTCTGATGACTCACCGTTCCTAAAGTATGGATAGCACGCAATCCTTTCAGTTCTTCAATCGAGGCCCTAGTCCGCAAGTGCGCCTAGTGTTCTTCGCCACACTTTCTATTTTGTTGATGTTTGTGGATGTGCGTTACGGCTATCTGGGCAGTGCGCGCAGTGCGCTATCGGTGTTGGTTTCGCCGATACAACGCTTGGCGACCTTACCAGAGACGCTCTGGCAACAAGGTGGCGATTTCTTGTATACGCAAAATAGCTTGGTGCGCGATAGCGCGGCACTGCGTCTGCAACATCAGCGTGATGCCGTGCAGTTGGTACAGTTACAAGCCTTGCAACTGGAAAATCAGCAATTACGCCAATTGGTGGCATTGCCGCAACGCGCCACGTTTACCACGCAAACAGTGGAAGTGTTGTATGCCGAACGCGATGTGTTCAAGCGCAAAGTGTTGGTGAATAAAGGGGCGGATGCGGGACTGCAAGTGGGGCAAGTAGTGATGGATGACAAAGGTATCGTGGGGCAGATTACGCGCGTTTATCCGTGGCTGTCGGAAGTTACTTTGGTGACAGAAAAAGATCACGTCGTGCCCGTGCAAGTGCTGCGTAATGGGCTACGCACCGTGGTGTTTGGTGCGGGGGATACCAGTCAGTTGTCGCTACGTTATATGCCGGTAAGTTCGGATATACAGAATGGCGATGTGTTGGTGACTTCGGGCATTGACGGCACGTATCCGCAAGGCATCCCCGTGGCAACAGTGGTGAAAATTGAGCGCGATGCGGCTTATCCTTTTGCGCGCATTACCTGTCTGCCGATTGCGGGCGTGGATAAAAATCGCCATCTGTTGGTGTTGACCAGCCCACCCCCTTTGCCAGAACGCCCTGCCGAAGTGGTTGCTGAAAACGAGCCAAAAAATAAATCAGGACGGACGAAATAATGGCATATCTCTACCCTTCCGCGAACGAGATACAACGTCCTGTGAGCAATGTACTGATTGTGTTTAGCGTATTGTTCGCCTTGTTTTTGAATAGCCTGCCATGGCAGGGCATCGGCTTGATGTTGCGCCCCGATTTTGTGGCGGTGGTGCTGTTGTATTGGTGTGTGCATAAACCACTGCGCGTCGGGATCGGTATGAGTTGGATGGTAGGGATTTTGGCCGATGTGGCCGATGCCAGTCTGTTTGGGCAACACGCCTTGGCCTATACCTTGCTGGCTTTTGGTGGAGTGCTGCTACATCGGCGTTTGCAGATGTTTAACCTGCGGCAACAGACCACCCAAGTATTCTGGATTTTTGCCTTGACCTATGCAGCTTACACACTGGTGCATTGGCAAGTGGATGGTTATGTGGTGTGGCCTTATTTTTTAGGTTGCTTAACCTCGACCATGCTGTGGATTCCGCTCAGTGCGTTGTTCCAAGCCATGCGTCAACGGCGCGCGGATCGTGAATGAAGTATCGTCAAGTCGAACTTAGGGATCACCAGCGCGAGATATTCAACTTTCGTTTGCGTCTCGCCATTAGCATTGGCTTCGTGCTGCTACTGATTAGCATTCTGCTGTTGCGCTTCTTGTATCTGCAAGTGTTGCGCCATGATTACTATCAAACCATGGCGGAAAGTAATCGCATCTCAGTCGTGCCCATTGTACCCAATCGTGGTCTGATTCTTGATCGTAATGGCGTGGTCATGGCGCACAATTATTCGGGTTACACACTGGAAATCACGCCCAGCAAGGTTGCCGATTTGGAAGCAACCATCAATGACTTGGCGACGCTGGTGGACATCGCCCCGAAAGATCGCAAACGCTTCAAAAAACTGCTGGCAGAAAGTCATAATTTTGAAACGCTGATGATCCGCAATCGTCTTACGGATGAAGAGGTGGCGCGCTTTGCCGCGCAGCAATATCGCTTTCCTGGGGTAGAGATTAAAGCACGCTTATTCCGCGAATATCCTTATGCCGATAAAACTGCGCACATGATTGGATACATCGGGCGCATCAACCAAACCGATGTGGATCATCTGGAAGAAAACGAGCTTGCGGCGAATTATCGCGGCTCGGATTACATCGGTAAAACAGGACTGGAACAAAGCTATGAAACCGAGCTACATGGCATCACGGGCGTGGAGCAAGTTGAGGTAGATTCCGCAGGACGCGCGGTGCGTGTTCTGTCGCGCACCGCGCCGCAATCGGGCAACACACTGGTGTTAAGTGTGGATGCCAAATTGCAGGAAATTGCCGAGCAAGCCTTTGGTGAATATCGCGGTGCGTTAGTGGCGATAGACCCCAACAATGGCGAGGTGCTGGCATTGGTGAGCAAGCCAGGTTATGACCCCAGTTTGTTCATTGATGGTATCGACCCACAAAGCTGGGATGAACTCAATAACTCGCTCGATCATCCCCTCAACAATCGCGCCTTGCGCGGACAATATCCCTCGGGCTCAACCATCAAACCGTTTATGGCTTTGGCGGGTTTGTTCTACAACATCCGCAGCCCCGCACACACCATCAGCGACCCTGGCTATTACACCCTATCGGGCAGCAGTCACCAATATCGTGACTGGAAAAAAGGCGGGCATGGCACGGTAGATATGTTCAAATCGATTGTGATTTCTTGCGACACTTACTACTACGGACTCGCCGTGGAGATGGGCATAGATAACATTTTCGAGTTTTTGTCGCGCTTTGATTTTGGCAAAAAAACGGGCATTGACCTAGAAGGTGAGACCTCAGGATTGCTACCTTCCCAAGAGTGGAAAATGAAACGCTACAAACAAAAATGGTATGCGGGCGACACCGTCTCAGTCGGTATCGGCCAAGGCTATAGTTTAGTTACGCCGATGCAGTTGGCTCATGCCACCGCCACCCTTGCCAACAATGGCATTGCCTACACGCCACATTTGGTAAGGGAAATACGCAGTGCACGGGCGGCGGAAAGTCGGCTCATTCCTCTTGCGCCTGAGATTGATATGAAGCTCGATCCCGCGCATGTCGATTTAGTCAAACGTGCCATGGCTGCGGTCACCCAACCCGGGGGCACGGCGGCGATGGCATCGGCAGGTGCGCCTTATCACATCGCGGGCAAGACTGGCACGGCGCAAGTGGTGGGCATGAAGCAAGGCGAAAAATACGATGCCAGCAAAATTGATGAGCGGCATCGTGACCACGCGTGGTTTATCGCTTTTGCGCCCGCCGAACAACCCAAAATTGCGTTGGTGGTGCTGGTGGAAAACGGTGGGCATGGCGGGGGTGTCGCCGCCCCGATTGCCCGTAAAGTTATGGATTATTACTTGCTGGGTAAAATCCCCGCGCCTGTCGTCTCCCCCAAAGCGGTTGCCGCTCCCGTGGCGGCATCGGCTGTGCCAGAAGCGGAGGTAGAACATGACTAGACGTGAATTGTGGCATCGTTTCAGTGCGCATCTTGATGGCTATTTGCTACTCGGCTTAGGCTTGTTGATGAGTGCCAGTTTGTTGACGCTGTTTAGCGCGGGCGATGCCAGTTGGAGTCGCGTCGCTGGGCAAGGGGCGAATATCTTGGTGGGATTGGTGTGCATGTGGGGGGTGGCGAATTTACCCTTGCATTATCTGATGCGCACCGCGTTGCCCATTTACTTGTTGGGGATGCTGTTGCTGATCGGCGTGGCATTGTTTGGTGAAATCAGCCACGGTGCGCGTCGTTGGTTGAATCTTGGCGTGGCAACGATCCAGCCCTCGGAGTTGATGAAGATTGGCGTGCCGCTGATGATGGCCTGGTATTTTGAAAAACACGAAGCTACTTTGACGATCAAAAACTACATCATTGCTGCCCTGCTACTTCTCATGCCCGTGGCATTGATTGCGCGCCAACCCGACTTAGGCACGGCCTTGTTGATTTCGGCCAGTGGTTTTTACGTGCTGTTTTTAGCGGGGCTGAGCTGGAAGGTCATCGGTGGCTTGTTTATCTCCGCCCTTGCTAGTGCGCCCGTGTTGTGGTCGATGCTGCATGACTATCAACGCCACCGTATCGAAATGTTGTTTGACCCTTCGCAAGACGCACTAGGCAAGGGCTATCACACCATTCAAGGCATGATCGCGGTGGGCTCGGGCGGCTTGCTCGGCAAGGGGTATCTGAACGGCACGCAAACCCATTTAGACTTTTTGCCCGAACGTACCACCGACTTTATTTTTGCGGTGTACTCCGAGGAATTCGGCTTGCTGGGATGTGTTTTGCTATTGGCTATGTATTTATTCGTGATTGGGCGTGGCTTTATCATCACTGCGAACGCTTCGACTTATTTCACCCGTCTCATGGCAGGCTCAATTACGCTGACTTTTGCCACCTATGCCTTCGTGAACATGGGCATGGTGAGTGGCATCTTGCCCGTGGTAGGGGTGCCGCTGCCCTTGGTCAGCTATGGTGGCACTTCCATGCTCACGCTACTGCTAGGGTTTGGTATGCTGATGAGTATAGAAACACACCAAAAACTGGTGAAGTCCTAG
>JAVHPV010000338.1:0-6182 GCA_036170775.1 Gallionella sp.
CTCAACAAAGCGTTTTTTATACAGAACCTTGCCAAATCCCAAGGAAAAGCGCAGCACTTTTACGCCGCAACGACGCGCCACCCAATAGTGCCCAAACTCATGGAACACCACCAGCAACACAATTGCACCGATAAAAGCGAATAAAGTTGTCATGCGTGCATGGCCTCAACATAACGTTGCGCAACACGACGGGCTTCAGCATCGGCTTGTAACACGACATCAAGAGAAGTCACCTCCACCACTGCTAGCACGTCCAACACCTCAGCAATCACACGAGGAATTGCTAAGAAAGGAATTTTGCAATCCAGGAATGCTGCTACGGCCACCTCATTGGCGGCATTCAACATGGCAGGTGCTGTCCCTGCCGCGCGCAACGCCTGATAAGCCAAGCTCAAACAGGGGAAACGTACAAAATCAGGCGGCGCGAAATTCAGAGTTGCCACCTTAAACAAATCTAACGAAGCAACACCAGAATCAATACGTTCTGGATAAGCCAGTCCATAAGCGATGGGGGTACGCATATCAGGGTTGCCCAGTTGCGCCAACACTGAGCCATCCACATACTCAACCAAAGAATGAATCACACTCTGCGGATGCACGACGACCTGAATATCATCTGCGCTGGCATTAAATAACCAATGCGCCTCGATGACCTCCAAGCCTTTGTTCATCATGCTCGCCGAATCTACCGAAATCTTGCGCCCCATCACCCAATTCGGATGCGCACACGCTTGCTCTGGCGTAACGTTTTGCAGTTCACTCAAGGGCGTATTACGGAAAGGCCCACCTGATGCGGTCAACAAGATGCGCCGTACACCATGCCCCGCCAAGTTGCCGTCATAGCCGCGCGGCAAAGACTGAAAGATCGCATTATGCTCACTGTCAATCGGCAACAAGGCGCAACCGCTGGCGCGCACTGCCTCCATGAACAAATGTCCCGCCAACACCAAGGTTTCTTTGTTAGCCAACAAGATTTTTTTGCCCGCCTGTGCGGCTGCCAAGGTGGCGGGCATCCCCGCCGCGCCGACGATTGCCGCCATCACCGCATCGACTTCGGGCAAAGTCGCCACTTGTTGCAAAGCATCCGTGCCAACCAACACCTCGGTGCGCAAGCCCGCTTCTCGCAACAGGGTACGTAATTGTGCAGCAGCAGTTTCACTCAGCAAAACAGCGTAGTCAGGAAGAAATTGTTGGCATTGTTTGAATAACAACGCCACTTGGCTATGGGCAGTTAACGCCACCACGCGATAACGCTCAGGATGGCGTGCCACTACATCCAGCGTACTCGTCCCGATACTGCCGGTTGAACCCAATATAGTCAGTGCTTGCACGTAGACCCCTAGCTTAATTGTTGCAACAACATGGCCATCGCTGCCAACGGCAAGGTCGAAGTCAGCGCATCAATACGATCTAACAACCCGCCATGCCCAGGTAGCAAAGCACCGCTATCTTTTACCCCTGCTTGACGCTTAATCGCCGACTCGAATAAATCACCAATCACCGCCAAGGCCACCCACCACCAAGCCGTCAACAACAATGCAGGCAGTACCGCGAGCCGCGAGAAATCAGCACTGACATTGGCGATAAATAGCGGGCTTAACCACCACACCAACACCACATAGAGCGACACCCCAAACATCGCTCCCGACACACCTTCCCAAGTTTTACCCGGACTGATGCTGGGGGCTAATTTAGTTTTGCCAAACTTGCGTCCCGTAAAATAAGCCGCACTGTCCGCCACCCACACCAAACACATGACGAATAATAGTATCCACGGACTAGGAATTGCCTCACGTAGATCGAGCATCGCCAATCCCGTAGGAATCAATACCATCCAGCCGACAACGGCCATCAACCAAGGTTGTTGCACTTTCCAACCTGCTATCAACCAAGTAGGCACCACCAGCAACCACAGCAAGGCTGAGAACCCGTAAATCATTAAATGCAGCAAAGGTTGCTGCGCCACCGTGGCGTTCGCATCTAGCCACAAAATCGCCAACATGGCGACCAAGGTCAGCAACCAATAGCCTGTCGCCTGACGGCCTTGCAGCGCAGACAAGCGCGCCCATTCCGCCGCACCTTGCAACACCATCACCACGATCAAGCCAGCCCACGCCATCGCAGGCAACGCAAACAACGCCAACAAAAGCAGCACTAACAACACCAAAGCGGTAATGACGCGTGACTTAAGCATCGCCACTTCCTTGTTGCACTTGTTCGCTGGTGCGACCAAAACGCCGCTCGCGCTGTTGATAAGAGTGGATCGCCGCTTCTAACTCGGCGCGCCCAAAAGCAGGCCACAATACATCAGTGAAGTACAACTCGGTATACGCCAATTGCCACAGCATGAAGTTGCTAATACGTTGCTCCCCGCCCGTGCGGATAAATAAGTCAGGTTCAGGGGCATCGCTCATCGCCAAATAGGGCGACACATCTTCTTCACTAAAATGCTCAGCCAGCTGAGGTTGTGCTTGCAACATGGCTTGCACCGCATTCAGCACATCCCAACGCCCACCGTAATTGGCCGCAATGGTAAGGGTCAACCCTGAATTCTGCGCGGTCAAAGATTCAGCATCTTGCATGGCTTGTTTGAGTTTTTCATCGAAGCGACTGCGGTCACCGATGATTCTGAGGCGAATGTTGTTTTGATGCATCTTGGCGACTTCGCGCGCCAGCACCTTCACGAACAACGACATAAGAAAAGAAACTTCTTCGGCAGGTCGCCGCCAGTTTTCACTACTAAACGCAAACACAGTGAGATATTGCACACCGAGATCACGACAGGCTTTCACCACCTCGCGCAGCGATTCCACGCCACGCTTATGCCCCATCACACGCGGCATAAAACGTTGCTTTGCCCAACGCCCATTGCCATCCATGATGACGGCAATATGGCGAGGAATACGGGAAATATCTGGAATGGTACGGGTGGAACTGGGTAGCGCAGTCATCAAATCACTCACCCTCTAGAATTTCGCATAGCGAAAATTGAACACGGTATTCATACGCAGAAACACCGCAAACATAGCATCAACTCGCGATTGATACGCCTAAACCGCCATCAAATCGGTTTCTTTTGCAGCCAAAGCCTTATCAACTTCCAGCACAAAACGATCCGTCAATTTTTGAATATCGTCTTGCGTGCGACGTTCGTCATCTTCGGCAATTTCTTTTTTCTTCAACGCTTCTTTCAGCGTGTTGTTCGCGTCACGACGCACATTACGTATCGCAATCTTGGCATCTTCGCCTTCAGATTTAACCACCTTGATCAAATCGCGGCGACGCTCTTCAGTCAACATCGGCATTGGCACACGAATCAAATCACCATTGGTGGCTGGATTAAGTCCCAAATCCGCATCACGAATCGCACGTTCCACAGGTCCGACCATGTTTTTTTCCCACGGTTGCACACCAATGGTACGTGAATCAACCAGCGTGACATTAGCGACTTGCGTAATCAAAGTGGGATTCCCGTAATAATCCACCGTTACATGATCGAGCAACCCCGTATGGGCACGCCCAGTACGAATCTTCCCTAAATCCGCCTTGAGTGATTCCAGCGATTTAGTCATTTTTTGTTCTGTAGTTTTTTTGATGTCAGCAATCATGGTCAACCTCCTGAATCAATTTACTCTAACTAACGTACCTTCACCCTGCCCCAGCACAACGCGTTTCAGCGCACCTGCTTTGAAGATACTAAACACGATAATGGGCAATTTTTGATCGCGGCACAAAGTCAGCGCGGTCGCATCCATTACCTGTAAATTTTTACTGATCGCCTCATCAAAGCTCAAGCTCTGATAACGGATCGCTTGCGGATCTTTCTTAGGATCTGCCGTATAAATACCATCCACCTTGGTGGCCTTAATCACCACCTCGGCACACATCTCCACACCACGCAAAGCCGCAGCCGTATCGGTGGTAAAGAACGGACTGCCTATCCCAGCGGCAAAAATAACCACTTTGCCATCTTCCAAATAACGCAACGCTTTACCGCGAATAAAAGGCTCGGCGACTTGCTCCAAATTCAGCGCGGACTGCACACGACAATCCAACCCGGCACGCGTCATTGCATCTTGCAATGCCATCGAATTCATCACAGTCGCCAACATACCCATGTAATCGGCGGTTGCCCTATCCATCCCCGCAGCAGCCGGAGCCACACCACGGAAGATATTGCCTCCCCCGATGACAATCGCCACCTGCACCCCAAGCTCGGTAATCTCCTTAATCTCGCCAACGATACGCTCGATAACCACACGGTTGATCCCATAGCTATCATCACCCATCAGAGCTTCGCCGCTCAGCTTCAGCAGAATACGTTTATAGATTGGGGTGCTCATAGTCATTACGCCTGTAATGCTGCAACTGCCGCAGCCACTTCTGCCGCGTAATCTTCAACCTTTTTCTCGATACCTTCGCCCACCACAAACATCTGGAAGGATGCCACCGTTGCGCCTTTGCTCTTCAACAACTGTTCGACAGTTTGCTTACCATCTTCGGCTTTAACAAACACTTGCCCTAACAAGGTCACTTCGCGCAAGAATTTTTGCACCGTACCATCGGCAATCTTTTCCAACATCGCTTCTGGCTTGCCACCTTCACGAGCCTTTTCAATCGCAATACGACGCTCGGTGTCGATGTCGGCTGGGTTCACACCCGACGCATCAACCGATTTAGGCTTGCTTGCGGCAATGTGCATCGCAATATCACGCCCCATGCTTTCATCGCCACCCGTGAAATTCAGCAGCACGCCAATTTTGCTACCGTGCAAATAGCTGACCAATTTACCCGTGCTGGTCTCATAACGTTCAAAACGACGAATCGTGACGTTTTCGCCCAACTTCATCACCAACGCTTTGCGCACTTCTTCCACACTGCCCGCACCATTCGCAATCGGCAACTCAGACAACGCTGCAATATCAACAGGATTTGCGCTTGCCACCGTTTCAGCGACATTTTTGGCAAATGCCATAAAGTCATCATTCTTCGCCACGAAATCAGTTTCGCAATTCACTTCAACCACTGCACCACTCTTGCCATCCATCGCAATAAACGCGCTCACCACACCTTCAGCGGTTACGCGGCTTGCAGCCTTGCTGGCTTTCGCGCCACTCTTGATGCGCATTTGTTCTTCAGCCGCTTTCAAATCGCCGTCACATTCAACCAGTGCTTTTTTGCATTCCATCATGCCGAGCCCTGTTAACTCGCGCAATTCTTTCACCATACTTGCTGTAATTTCTGCCATTTTTCCACTCCATCCATCCAATAAAAACCTACAAAAAAAGGGGCTCGCGCCCCTTTCTGCGCCTTAAATTAAGCTTAGGCTGCTTGTTCTGTTTCGCTGGCAGCCACTTGCTCTACCAACTCATTCAATGCTTGGGCGCGACCTTCCAAAATCGCGTCAGCGATGCCACGCGCATACAAACGAATCGCTTGTGTAGAGTCATCGTTACCTGGAATCACATAATCCACGCCCAATGGCGAGTTATTTGTATCAACGATCCCAATCACAGGAATACCCAGCTTCTTCGCTTCAACGATGGCACCCTTTTGGTAACCCACGTCGATCACAAAAATTGCAGAAGGCAAACCCACCATATCTTTGATGCCGCCCAAACTGCGATCCAACTTTTCCAACTCGCGCTTCATCATCAAGGCTTCTTTTTTGGAAACTTTTTCATTTGCACCATCGGCAGTCATTTGCTCTAGCTCACGCAAACGCTTGATGGACTGTTGCACAGTCTTATGGTTAGTCAACATACCGCCCAACCAGCGATAGTTAACAAAGGGAGAGTCCGCACGAACTGCTTCTTCTTGCAAAATTTCACGCGCTTGACGTTTAGTTGCAACAAACAGAATCGAACCTTTTTTCGCAGACAATTTACGCACGAAATTTTCTGCTTCGGCGAACATCGCGACAGTTTTTTCTAGGTTGATAATGTGAATTTTATTGCGATGACCAAAGATGAACGGAGCCATCTTAGGATTCCAAAAACGGGTTTGGTGACCGAAATGGACACCCGCTTCCAACATTTGACGCATAGTTACAGCCATAATTACTCCACTTGTTAAGGGTTAAAACTACCACTCGCTAGCTTGACTCTGATGAGCACCCCAACTGTTGCGAGCGGGAAATTTACTTCGGCCTATTCCGAAGCGGCGCGCATTCTAGCACTTCG
>JAVHPV010000339.1:0-1369 GCA_036170775.1 Gallionella sp.
CAACAGTTTTTCGTGTATGCCACCAAAGCCGCCGTTGCTCATCACCAGAATTTGATCGCCAGATTTTGCGGCGGTGGTGATAGCCTCAATCAGCTCATTCAAATCATCTTTGACCACGGCTTTTTCACCCAAGGGAGCAAGCGCACCTCGCGCATCCCAGCCCAAATTCCCCGCGTAGCAAAACACCGCATCCGCCTCCTGCAAGCTGGCGGGTAGCGCGTCTTTCATGACTCCTAATTTCATGGTGTTGGAACGGGGTTCTAATACCGCAAGGATGCGCGCGTTGCCGACTTTGTGACGCAGACCCGCGACCGTGGTTTCTATCGCGGTGGGATGATGGGCAAAGTCGTCGTATACGGTAATCCCATTGACCGTGCCTTTCACTTCCATGCGCCGTTTTACATTTTGGAATTCAGCGAGTGCTGCCAGTCCTTGTGCAACAGGTACGCCAACATGACGCGCCGCCGCCAAAGCGGCCAGCGCATTCATGCGATTGTGTTCACCCATTAAATCCCAGTGCAAGATGCCTTGCGCGATACCGTTCCAGCTCACTTGGTTGTTGTCGTCAATTTGCCAGCCTTGGCTATTAGCTTCCTCGTCTGTGTGCGCAAGAGGGGCAGGGAGAGGGCGACCAAACATCTCGACGGGTGTCCAACAACCACGCTTTAACACACGTTGCAGCGATGCCTCACGCCCGTTGCATACCACTAGACCCTGACTCGGTACGGTACGCACCAGATGATGGAATTGTGCTTCGATGGCATTCAGGTCGGCGAAAATATCGGCGTGATCGAATTCCAGATTATTCAAAATCGCGGTGCGTGGATGGTAGTGTACAAACTTAGAACGCTTGTCAAAGAAGGCGGTGTCGTATTCATCGGCCTCGATAACGAAAAATGGTGATTCCGTGAGACGTGCGGAAATGCCGAAATTTTCGGGTACGCCACCAATCAGGAAACCTGGGTGCAGCTGCGCATATTCCAATATCCACGCCAGCATCGATGTGGTGGTGGTCTTGCCGTGCGTGCCCGCCACCCCCAACACCCACTTGTCGCGTAGCAAGGTATCTGCCAACCATTGCGGGCCCGAGGCGTAAGGCAAATTGCGATTGAGGATTTCTTCCATCAACGCATTGCCACGCGTGACCACATTGCCAATCACAAACACGTCAGGATTCAGCGTGAGCTGCTCCACGCCGAAGCCTTCGATCAGCTCAATGCCCTGCGCCTCCAGTTGTGTGCTCATGGGCGGATAGACGTTAGCATCGCAGCCCGTGACGCGATAGCCCGCTTGTTTGGCGATGGCCGCGATGCCGCCCATGAAAGTGCCGCAGATGCCGAGGATGTGGATGTGTGTTGGTTTGCTCATA
>JAVHPV010000340.1:0-6172 GCA_036170775.1 Gallionella sp.
CCTGCGTCAACGTAAAAGTAATTTTGCCGCGCTGGTTTTCGCTCAGCACGAGGCGATAGCCTTGTTGCTCGGCCCAGCGGGCAGCTTGGTATAAACCGATACCTAGCCCACCCTCCGAGGCGACTACGCCGCGTAGCAGGTGCACGGCAATGTTGGTGGGGATGGCTGTTCCTGTGTCGCTGACTTGCAACAATAAAGGGGCTGCTTGCAATGTAACGGTGATGACTAAATCGGCTTGCTGGGTAGCCTTTTTTAGGGCGTTGTCGATGAGGTTATCCAGCACACAGTCAAATAAGGCAGCAGGAATCAGGGTATCGGGTAGCGTTGCAGGTTCGCTCCAGCGGAAGGGGTGGTGTTGGTTGCGCTGGCGCACGTTGTGCCACCACACGGATAAACTCAGCATGGGGGTGTCGTCAGCACGCTGGGGTTCGCGCAATTTTCCCAGCACTTGCTCGATGCGCTGTGCCAACACAGGGAGTTGTTGTTGCAGCAATTGGCGTGGACGCGCTGCATCGCTTTGCGCCAAGGCGGTGAGTGCGAGCAGCGATTGCAGCATGTTTTTGAGGTCGTGGGTCAGGCGTGAGCCTGTTTCATACACAGCTTGCAGATGGGCGATGTTGCGCAGGTGTTGTTCGCGCTGCTTGGCTTGATAGAAGTAGCTAATCATTTGCGCCAGCAGGTGGATGTGCAGTAATACGGTGGGATTCAGGGCTTGTTTGGCGTACAGGGTGAGGCGCAAATCAGCTTCTTGCACGACTACCGCGTGCGCGCTGAATTGCCCTGCTTGCCCTGCGTCTTCGGCGGTTTGCCACGATAGCCCCGACAGCCACGGTAAGTCGCCCAGCAAGGCGGTGGCACGAGCTAAATAACCTGTCGTGTCGCGTTCGCGTTGCGCAGCTTCGGCCAATTGCGCCAACCACGTTTCAAACGGTGTACCAACATTGAGCAGATAGCGCGAAAACATGATTTGCAAGCCACCAAAGCCAAAGCGCGGATGCCATAAAGTGCTTAACGCGAAAAGAATCAAACCCATCAGAAATAAGGTGCGCAACAAGGCGGACAGGTAGTCCCATTGTCCTAAAGTCATAAACGCAAGACTCCCCAGCACCAACAAGGCTAACAACATGAACAGCACGAGACTGTAGATAAAGTCGATGCTTTGTGGCGAGGCGGTAGGTTCGTTGCGGTAGGGAATCAACATCATTAAGAGCAGCATGAGCGGCAGTACATAGCGCATTAAAGTGCCCCCCACGTCGAGCATGTCTTGCGCCGCGAAGAGATTGGGCACAACCCATAACATCAATACCGCCAACAGGTAAGCCATCACCAACAAGTTAAGCGTGCGCGCCCAGCGAGTGCGAAACGCCAGCACCCTCCCACCAACCAGACCGAATAACCCAGTGAGCCAAAAAGCCATCACCCACCAATTTAATCCCAGCATGACCAGCAAGGCGGCGAGCGCAATCACCCCCAACGTGCCATAGCCCACTTCGCGCTCACCACGCCATAACGGTTGCCAAATAAGGAATACACCAAGGTGTGCCAACAACACAGGATGCACCCAGACACTTTGCATCCCCAATAGCAAAGCACCATGCAGCAAGCCCAGCATAGCAAACAGCAGACCGCGCCCACTGGCTAAAGCATCCGTTTTGTAAAGTGTCAACATTTCGTCATTCGCTTGTCAGCATCTCGTCATTCACACAGTAGCACAACGCGATGATTGCATTGTCACACACTACCCAACGCAAAAAACAGCGTACGGAATAAACAATTTATAATTTATAATCAACTTAGTAAATATATTCCGCACCACGATCCGCTAGACTGGCGCAGCACTTGCTTAATAATCTGTGTAACATTCACTTATAGGAGACTAGCATAATGAAACGCACTCAATCAGGCTTCACCTTAATCGAAATCGCCATTGTGCTGGTGATTATCGGCTTGCTGCTCGGCGGCGTGTTGAAGGGGCAAGAGCTCATCACCCAAGCCAAAATCAAAAACGTGATGAAGGATTTTGACGCAACTTCCGTCGCGGTGCTGGGCTATCAAGATCGCTATAAGAAGTTGCCTGGGGATGATAATGCCGCGACAGGTACCGGCAAACGCTGGGCGACTCCAGTTACGGGAACAGGGGACGGAGGCGGTTCGGTTGCTGCGGGCTCTGACATGACGACGACAATTCAGGATACAGAAGCGGGTTATTTCTGGGCGGATTTGCGCTTGGCGGGCTTCATTTCCGGCGACACTTCTTCCAGTTCGGAAGTGCAAGCAGCCCCCCTGAATGCAGTAGGTGGAACGTTAAGAGTCGCATCGGCAGTTGGCTTGGCACAACCCACCCTTTGTTCAACTCAACTGAGTGGCAAAATCGCGGGGGCAGTCGATAGTCAGTTCGACGATGGAAAACCAGGCACGGGCAATGTCAGAGGATTTATCGGAACTAGCGTAGCTACAGCCATGCAAGCAACTGATGCGTACGCTGAAGATGCCAATACGCAGTACACCATTTGCCGTAGCTTGTAAGCATTCTCGGCACGCATAAAAAACCCGCTACGGCGGGTTTTTTATTGTCTGCAATACCGCCATCCTGTTTGAATAGATGCTCCGTTAGAACCCCGCCCACTTGTAATAACTCGACTTACTTCGAAGAGGTTCTTGCACTCCTTGTGTATCGGCGATGACCTGCAACAATCGCTCGATAAATCGAGCTCCTACAGACTAATGATTTATCGGGGATTAAGGCTTGCTGCAGCTTAGGTTAGAGGGAGTCAAGAAGGGGGGCCGCGCTTAACGCATTCCCCTTTAGCCTCTCAACAGCTTGGCCTCAGCGTGTTGCAACGCTTCTGGCAAACCGAGCAGTACTAGCACGTCGCCCGCTTGCAGCAACATTTCTTCGCTAGGTTGTGCGCCACGCACACCCCGTCTGCGCACCGCATTGACTTCCACGCCTAGGCTATCTAGGTGCATTTCGCGCAGGCGTTTGTTCACCGCGAAAGATTCCGTTTTGAGCAACACGCTGAGGAAGCGCGCTTGTAGACTTTCGGTCGCATCGCCCACATCGCTGGCGGTGCGGAAGTAACCGCTGAATACGGCATAGCGACGGGCTCGGCTTTCTTGGATTTGACGTATCACCCGATTCAGCGGCACGCCCGCCAGCAACAGGGCTTGCGAGGCAAGCATGACGCTGCCTTCAAGCACTTCGGCGACCACTTCGGCTGCGCCCGCTTCCTTTAACGCTTCCACATGGGTGTCGTCATTGGTGCGCACCACCACAGGCAAGTCGGGACGCAACTCTTTGACGTGGCGCAAAATTGCCAAAGCGGAATGCTGGTCTTTGTAAGAAACAATGAGTGCCTTGGCGCGCATCAATCCGGCGGCCATGAGTACTTCGCGCTTGGCGGCATCGCCGTACACCACGCTTTTTTTCGCTGCGACGGCTTCGCGCACGCGCCGCGAATCTAAATCCAGCGCAATAAAGCTGAGACGTTCTTGCTCTAAAAATTGCCCTAGGGTGCTGCCACTACGCCCATAGCCGCAAATAATCACGTGGCTGTTGCGCCCCATGCTTTGCACCGCAATTTGGTGCATTTGCATGGCGCGATTGGTCCATTCCGCTGCCGAAAAACGCCGCGCAATGGCTTCACCATGCTGAATCAAAAAGGGTGCAGCCAACATCGACAAGAGCATGGCAGCCAAGGTAATTTGCATGGTGTCGCCATATAACAAATGCGCATTGTCCGCCAAGGTAAGTAACACAAAACCAAATTCGCCTGCTTGCGCCAAGCCGATGGCACTGCGCAATGCCACCCCCCAGTCGCCCTCCATGTAACGCGCTAGCACCGCCACAACCATGGCTTTCAGGAGAATTAACGCCAGCAAAGCTAACAGCACCCAGCCTAATTGCGCCAGCACGCTGCCCAAATTCAGCTTCATGCCGATGGTGACGAAGAACAAGCCCAGCAACACATCGCGGAATGGCTTGATGTCTTCTTCCACCTGAAAACGGTATTCCGTTTCCGAAATCAGCATCCCCGCCACGAACGCCCCCAACGCTAAGGACAGCCCCGCCAATTCGGTGAGATAGGCGAGACCAAGCGTGATGAGCAGCACGTTGAGCATAAATAATTCGGAAGATTTTTGCCGCGCCACCAAATGAAACCAATGGCGCATCAGGTGTTGCCCAAACACCAGCAATACCACCAACACGAAGCTGGCTTTGAACATCGCTATGCCGAGGGTTACGGGTAAGTCATGCGGGTCTGCCGCCAAAGCGGGGATGATGATTAACAGCGGCACCACGGCGAGGTCTTGGAACAATAACACGCCCATCATTTGTTGACCGTAAGGCAGATTTAACTCGGCGCGTTCCACCAGCATTTTGCTCACAATTGCCGTGGATGACATGGCCAACACGCCGCCCAGTGCCAAGCCCATTTGCCAAGTCAGCCCGAATAACAGGGTCGCCCCGCCCGCCAGCAACATGGTGACCAGCACTTGCGCGCCGCCCAAACCAAATACCGTGCGCTTCATCGCCATGAGCTTGGACAAGCTAAATTCCAAACCAATACTAAACATCAGGAACACCACGCCAAATTCGGCCAGATGACGTGTGCCTGGCGCATCGGGTATCCAAGCCAACGCATGCGGGCCAATCAAAATGCCGACGGTGAGATAACCGAGCATGACGGGCAAACGCAAGATACGGCACAGCACCACCACCAGCACAGCGGTCGCGAGCAAAATTAAAACTAAGGTAAGTGAGTTATCCATGATTTTTTCCTGCCCCGATGATGCCGCAGTTGCCCACGCTTTGCAAAAAATTCACGCCTTGTCACAGGGCTTACATCGGGTAACAAATTGCGTAGGCTAATTACGCCGCAAGGTATCTCAGCCGTTATAATGCGCCCCATGAAAAACTCCCCTGATGCCACCCTACGCGCACTTGAATTAGGCCGCGAGGTATTAAAAATCGAAGCCGCTGCGGTGCAGTCGCTGAGTGAACGTCTGGACGACACTTTTTTGCACGCACTGGATTTGATTTTGCGTTGCGAAGGTCGCGTGATCGTCAGCGGCATGGGTAAGTCTGGGCATATCGCGCGCAAAATTGCCGCCACCATGTCGAGCACGGGCACCCCTGCTTATTTTGTCCATCCTGGCGAAGCGAGCCACGGCGATTTGGGCATGATTACACAAGCGGATGTCATTATCGCGCTGTCATATTCTGGTGAAAGTAGCGAACTTATGGCGATAGTCCCCGCCATTAAGCGACAAGGTGCAAAGCTGATTAGCATCACAGGCAATAACAACGCCAGTTTGGCACTTGCCGCCGATGTGCATCTCAATGCCGCCGTCAGCAAAGAGGCTTGTCCGCTGGGCTTAGCACCCACTTCTAGCACCACTGCCGCGCTCGCCTTAGGCGATGCGCTCGCGATTGCCTTACTCGATGCCAAAGGTTTTGGTGCGGAAGATTTTGCCCGTTCTCACCCAGGTGGCAGCCTAGGGCGACGCTTGTTAACCCATGTCCGCGACATTATGCGCAGCGGTGATCGTTTGCCGATGGTTCCAGAGGAGGCAATGCTCGGTGCGGCAATTTTGGAAATTTCCAAAAAAGGCGTAGGCATGACGGCGATTGTAGATGCCTCCCAGCGTGTGCTGGGCATTTATACCGATGGCGATTTGCGCCGCACCTTGCAAAAACAGTTGGATTTCAACAGCACTCCCGTGCGCACTGTGATGTGTGCTACACCACGCTGCATCGGCCCCGATGAATTGGCCGCCACGGCGGTGCAAGTGATGGAGCAACATAACATCAGCCAGATTTTGGTAGTGGATGGACAGCATCGCTTGGTCGGTGCGTTGAATATGCACGATTTGTTGCACGCCAAAGTGATTTAATTTTTTAGGAGTCTCTCATGCTATTAAGCCGCGCAAAACTGATCCGATTGATGGTCTTTGATGTGGATGGTGTGCTCACCGATGGCGGGCTATACCTCTCCGATTCGGGCGAGGAATTCAAACGTTTTAATTCGTTAGACGGACACGGCATCAAGATGCTGCGCGCCAGCGGCGTTGAAGTTGCCATCATCACTGGTCGCACCTCGCAATGTGTTACAAAACGCGCAGAAAATTTGGGCATCACGCATGTTTACCAAGGTGTAGAGCGCAAACT
>JAVHPV010000341.1:0-1368 GCA_036170775.1 Gallionella sp.
CGGGGTCGCCAGTCCCAGTGAATCGCCTTCCTTATTCTCGACCCCGACCACGCTTTCAGTATGCGGGTCGACCACCAGTTGCACGGTTTGACCGGAGAGTTCATATGGCACTTCGAAGCGTTTTCCCTCGTAGGAGACGGTGCCGTCTTTCCGTACAAAACGGGCTACCCGATGCAGGAAGATGGCATCGATCTTCGCCGCACGCAGCCCCAGGGTGCGCACCTTCAACAGGTCTTGCTGATACCGTGCCAGCGGAGTCAAACCGCCCAGTCCGCTGTGCGCTGTCTGATGATAGAGGCACTCAATCCATGCCCACAGGCGTGCGTTCAAATCGGCCAGATCAAGAACATGAGCGGTATCAAGCTCCGTCAGGAACTGGTCGCGGAAAGTGCGATGCCAGCGTTCCAATTTGCCCTTGCCTTCAGGGGCATAGGGACGACAGTAAATCAGATGAATGCCCAGTCGGGCACAAATACCTTGCAGTGTGGCAGAACGATACGCCGCGCCATTATCGACCACCAGCTTCTTCGGCAAGCCGCGTTTGAGTACCGCCTGCTTGAGTACGCCCTCGATATCCAGTGCAGTTTCACCGAGACAGAACGCGCTGTGCGCAATCAGGCGGGACGCATCATCCATCAGAGACACCAGGTACGCTTTGCGCATCCCGCCAGGGGTTGGCACCGCCGGTCCATGCAACACATCGCCGTACCAGATGGAACCCGCGAACTCGGCGGTAAAGCTACGCTTCTCCTCCAGCAAGGTGGCTGATCCCGTCATGCGGGAAATGCCGTGTGCCTGCAATAACCGATGAATCGACGAACGCGACAAGACATCGCTGGCAACCCCGCTACTCTCCAGCAATAATTGGATCTGCCGGATCGAGCGCCGGGGGTTGTCGCGCTTGGCGTTAACAATGGACTCCTGAATTTCCGGGGCGAGTTTGGATAAGCCACGATCGGTGCGGGTCTGTGGCATCAGGCCATCAATGCCGTCACGCTTCCAGGCGTAATACCAGGCTTCGATGGTCTTCGCGCCCAGGCGTGTGCGGCGAGAATCCGGGATGGCATACTCACGTTGTGCCAACTCGCGGATGAGTTGCTGCAACTCGCCGCGCTGCAAACGCTCGCGGCTGACCAATTGCCCCAATACGGACAGGCGAAACAACGCCATCGGATCAATCTTGTTCATGCTTACTCCTCGTGTTTAAAAGAAGCTGGCATCAGACCAGAAAGGCAAATCGTGCAACACGGGGCAAAGTGTGTGGACTCGTCCGACAGGCGCAAAAGTCCTGTCTCAAATTCGTTTAGATTCAATGCATCATGGGACGATGACACCCTCGTGATCGAGGTTGGCCATGATGCCACTCAG
>JAVHPV010000342.1:0-6143 GCA_036170775.1 Gallionella sp.
GCGCAAGACACGGTGACGGACTCGCCTTCTTGCAAAGCCGTGGTGGCATGACCGCAACCCACGATAGCGGGGATGCCCAACTCACGCGCGATGATGGCGGCGTGGCAGGTACGTCCGCCGCGGTTGGTGACGATGGCGGCAGCCTTCTTCATCACCGGCTCCCAGTTGGGGTCGGTCATGTCGGTGACCAGCACATCGCCCGCTTGCACCTTGCTCATCTCAGAGATGTCGTGAACGATGCGCACGCGACCCGCGCCGATCTTTTGACCGATGGCGCGACCTTCCACCAGCACGTCACCGCGTTGTTGCAGACGGAATTTCTCGGTGCCGCCCGCAGCCGCATTGGACTTCACCGTCTCGGGGCGTGCCTGCAGGATATACAGCTTGCCGTCCACACCGTCCTTGCCCCACTCGATGTCCATCGGACGACCGTAGTGTTTTTCGATGGACATGGCGTAGCGCGCCAGTTGCAGCACATCTTCATCGCTCAACGAAAAGCGGTGCTGGTCGGCGGCGGGTACGGGTTCGATACGACATGAACGGCCGGCGGAGCGCTGCGCATCGAACACCATGCGTTGTTGCTTCGAGCCCAGACCACGGCGGATGACAGCGGGGAAGCCCGCCGCCAGTTGTTGTTTGTGCACATAGAACTCGTCGGGATTTACCGCGCCCTGCACCACCATCTCGCCCAGGCCATACGACGAAGTGATGAACACCGCGTCGCGGAAACCGGATTCGGTATCCATGGTGAACATCACGCCGGAGGCACCGAGATCGGAGCGCACCATGCGCTGGATGCCCGCCGACAAGGCGACATCGGCGTGGGTGAAATCCTTGTGCACGCGATAGGAGATGGCGCGGTCGTTGTAGAGTGAGGCGAACACCTCGCGGATGGCGTGCAGGATGTTGTCGATGCCGTGGATGTTGAGGAAAGTCTCTTGCTGCCCCGCGAAAGAAGCATCGGGCAGGTCTTCTGCGGTGGCGGAGGAACGTACCGCGAAGCTACCTTCGCCAGCCGCCGCCAGCTTGTCGTAGTGTGTGCGAATCTCGGCGTTCAGGCGCTCGGGCAGCGGTGCTTCGACGATCCAGTTGCGGATGGTGCGGCCCGCTTCCGCCAGCGCCGAGACGTCATCCACGTTCAGCGTGGACAGTTTATCCTCGATGCGCTTGTCCAGACCTTCATGCGCCAGAAAATCGCGGTAAGCCTGCGCCGTGGTGGCAAAGCCGCCAGGGACGTGAACGCCGGAAGAGCTCAGATTCGAGATCATCTCGCCAAGCGAAGCGTTCTTGCCGCCCACTTCAGGAATATCCGCGATACCGAGGGACTGGAATGGAATAACGTAGGGTTGCATGGCCTTCTCCTGATGATTTAGTAACTACGATTTACTTTGCTTGCCGATTGGCAAATTACCCCTATTAACTTACAGATTTCTTGCACTGTGCTTCACCGCACTTGTGATTGCCACAGCCGCATCCTTCACCTTCTTCGCGCAGTGGGCCGAACTCGGGGTGACGCGCTGCATAACGCCTTGCCGCATTGCGCACCCAAATGAACGCAGTCATCAGCACCAGCACGATCAATATAGTTTGTACGTAGATCATTCCCCACCTCCCAATCCAGTGAAGCCCATGAAGGTCAACGACAGTAATCCAGCTAAGATCAGCGAGAGTGCTGTGCCTTGCACCAGCGTCGGCACGTTCGCCAGTTGCAGACGCTCGCGCAGCGATGCCATCAACACCAAAGCCAGCGTGAACCCCGCACCGCCCCCCAAGGAAAAGGCGAGGGATTGGGTAAAGTTGTAATCGCGCGCGGTTTGAAACAAGGCTACACCTAACACCGCGCAATTGGTGGTGATGAGCGGTAGATAGATACCCAGCGCGCGGAACAAGGCGGGGCTATATTTCTTCATCACCATTTCCACCAGTTGCACCGCAGAAGCGATGACCACGATATAGGAAATGAGGCGCAAAAAATCAAGATGGAATGCACCCAACAACAGGTTTAATCCATAGGCGCATAAGGAGGCGACTAGCATCACGAAGGTGGTGGCAATGCCCATGGGGAAGGCCGTGCCCAAGCGACCCGACACCCCCAAGAACGGGCACAGCCCTAAGAACATCGCCAACACAAAATTGTTGGTGAGCAGGGTAGAGATGAATATCTGGCTCAATGACTCATTCATGTGCAACTCCTTTCTCCGAACGACTGCGCATAAATGAGAACAGCAACAACCAGCCGCCCAATACGAAGAAGCCACCGGGGGGCAACACCATCACCACCCAGGGCTGGAAGTGTTCACCGAACAGCGAGAAGCCGAACAATTTGCCTGCGCCCAGTATCTCGCGCGTCGCACCCAAGGCGAACAAACCAAGGGTGAAACCGATGCCCATGCCGAGAGCATTTACCACCGCCTTGAGCGGTGGATTCTTGGACGCGTGGGCTTCGGCGCGCCCCAACACAATGCAATTCACCACGATGAGCTGGATGAACGCGCCGAGTGCTTCGTACAGCGACAGACTCACCGCTTGGATGATGTAGTCCACCAATGTCACAAAGGTAGCGATGATGACGATGTAGGTGGCGATGCGAACTTCCTTCGGCACTAGGTTACGAATGAGCGATACCAAGAAGCAGGAACTCACCAACACGAACAGCGTGGCAACGCCCATAGACAGCGCGTTCACTGCGGAGACCGTCACTGCCAGCGTGGGGCACATGCCCAGCACCATCACGAACACAGGGTTCTGCCGCCAGACACCCTCCATGAAGGTGTCGAAGGTGATGGTTTTATCAACGGATTGGTGGGTACTCATGCGAAAGCTCCTTGCTGCGGGCTGTCATTCCCGCCGTCACTGGAATGAAGGAGTTGAAAGATCATCTCACTTACCCCCTTTCACAACCTGCTCGATATGCGGCACTAACAACGGCATCAATTTCTGCGCACTCTCGTTGATCCCCCGACCCACAGCCTTGCTGGTGACGGTCGCACCCGCGATGGCATCAATCTCCCATGCGTTCTGTTTAGTACCGTGCTTCACCACCTTCACGGCATTCGCCAGCGCGCGCATCTCGGCGTTCACGCGCACATCCAGTGCTGCAAAATTTTTGAGGAAGGCGGGGTCGGTGATAATTTTGTCGCCGATGCCCGGAGTCTCACGCATGGACACCACGCCGATGCCGATGATGCACTGGCACTTTGTATCGTAGCCATACAGTACACGCACCATGTCGGCGTAGCCTTTGCTGGCGGCTTCTGCTGCGATGCCTTTCAACGCACCTGTCTGATCGTAAGCGGCGTAGAACTTCACGCCTCCTTCCGGCTCATTGCCTGTGAGTGCTTGGATACCGCCTGCGGTGGCCACGTATTCACTCACTTTGGCTGCACCGGGTAACACCTTGAACACAGCGCGTTCCACCATGATGCGTTTGTTGTGGGCGATGGCCGCTTGCGTGTTTTCGTAAGCCGCTACCACCAGCACGCCGCAGATGCTGGCGACCAAGCCCATGGTGACGATCATCTTGGTGCTGGGAGGGGTATGCACAGGGAGAGACGTGCTCATGGCTTGTCCTTTGCCGTGCCATACACACGCGGCTGGGTGTAACGGTCGATGAGCGGTGTCAGCGCATTTCCCAACAGGATGGCGTACATCACGCCTTCCGTGAGTCCGCCAAAGTAACGGATGATGACGGTCATCACGCCGATGATGCCGCCGTAGAGCCACACGCCAACGGGGGTGACGGGGGATGTCGCCATATCCGTCGCCATGTAGATTGCGCCGATCATCAGGCCGCCGGAGAGCAACACGAATAGAGGAGCAGGATAGTGGGCTGGGTCATACAACTGGAACGCCCACGCGGTGAGTGCCGCCGTGCCCAGCACCGCGACGGGGATGCGCCAGTCCATGAATTTGCGCAGGGCGAGATACGCGCCGCACGCCAAGATGAGTAAGGCGGAAGTCTCGCCTGCGGAGGCGGTCACTGCGCCCGTCAACAGGTCGTGTGCCGAAGCAGTCACGTTCTCGAACTTCCAGCGTGCCAACGGGGTCGCGCCCGTGAAGGCATCCACGCCTTGTTGCTTCACCCAGCCCACAATGTCGGGCGGGATCATCAAGGGGGCGGTGAAAGTGGTAGGGACGAATTCACTGAAACGGTTGGCCGAAAATGCAGGCACCCAAGTGGTGATGGCCACAGGGAAGGCGGCTTGTACGAAAGCGCGGCCAATCAGGGCTGGATTGAACGGGTTGTGTCCCAAGCCGCCGAACATCGCCTTGCCGATGGCGATCGCAACGAAGCTCGCCACGATGCCCATCCACAAGGGGAAGGCGGGCGGCAGGGTCAGTCCCAGCAAGATACCCGTGATGGCCGCACTCCAATCGCCCAGCGTGTTCGCATTACGATTCAGCAGACGTTCCGTGGCGAGGCAAGTGGCGGTGACGGTGAGCAACAACACCAGTGCGGACAAGCCGTACTGCCACACCGAGAAGCCGCAGATGGGCAGCATGGAATACACCACATTGCGCATGATGGTGGGCACGCTGTGTCCGCTGTGCTGATGGGGTGCGGCGCGTAACTCAATACGATGTTTACTCACGTCACCTTCTCCCGATGCTTAAGAAAATACTTGGCGACACGAAATTGTTGCACCAGGGGAATATGTGATGGACACACATAGCTGCAACAGCCGCACTCAAAGCACTCGCCAAGTAAAAATGATTCTGCCATCACGTCGTACTCACGTTTGGCAGCCAACAAACCCAACTGGGTGGGATTCAATTTTTTCGGACAGACGTTCACACACTCGCCGCAGTGGATGCAGGGGTAGATCTGCGCAGTCTCTGCCTCTTTGTTGCCGAAGACCAACACCCCGCACACGCCTTTGGTGATGGGCACATCCACCGAGGGGATGGTGGTGCCCATCATCGGCCCACCCAAAATAATTTCGTTGGCTGTGCCACGCGCGCCTGCATATTCCAGCAGAAAACGCAGTGGGGTGCCGATGGGTACGATGTAGTTGCCGGGACGTTCCACCGAGGGACCTGCGATGGTCAGCACGCGCTCCGTCATGCCTTCGCCCAGCGGCAACAATCTGCCCACGTATGCCAGCGTCATCACATTGTTCATCACCACGCCCACGGCTGAGCTGCGTTTGCCTGCGGGGACTTCGCGGCCAAGCAGGGCTTTGATGAGCGTCTCAGCAGCCCCTTGCGGATATTTGGTCGCCACAACTTTGACCGACACCGAACCATCAGTGGGTAAGGCCGCTTCCAACGCGGCGACTGCATCCAGCTTGTTGTCTTCTACTGCGATGATGGCACGCGGCGCACCGCAGACGCGGCGGGCGTAATGAATGCCTACCATCACATCGTGCGCGCGTTCCAGCATGAGGCGATGGTCGCAGGTGAGATAGGGTTCGCACTCGACCCCGTTCACGATAATGGTGTCAATGGTGCAACCATTGGGCGGGATAAGCTTGGCATGGGTGGGAAAGGTTGCACCGCCTTTGCCGGCCACCCCAATCTCTTGCATCACCAGCGCGAGTTCGCGTCCACGCAGGTTCTCTAGGTCGTGCGGGTAGCGTACCTGCACTTCCTGGGTATCGGCTTCATGCACGCGGATGACAATGCACATCTCCATCTCGCCATTGTCTGAAGGCATCGGCTCTAATGCTTCGATTATGCCCGTGGCGGGCGCGTGAATGGGCAACGAAAACAGCCCATCGGCTTTGGCAATAATCTCACCGCGCAACACCTCCTGCCCCACCTGCACGATGGCAATCGCGGGTTTGCCGATGTGCTGCTCCAACGACACATACAGCTTGGGCGCAAACGGAAACCGTTTGATTGGCAGATGCCCCGTCTCTTTGTGATAGCGCGGGTGAATGCCGTGTTCAAAGGTCGGCGTGCGGTTGAAGAAAGGGGGACGCATGTTTATCTCAGTTAAATTTCGCCGCACGCGCCTTGAGTTTTTCGAGATTCGCTTCGCCGCTATTCCAAGGTGTGCCCGGATGAATGATGCCCGCCGTGCATTTTTCCGCTGCCTTCACAATGTCTAGGAAGCTGCCGCCTTTGGGATTGATGACGATGGCTTTTTTCTGCTCGTTGTAAGCAAAAATTTTCGGATTGATGGTGGTGCATTCATCGCA
>JAVHPV010000343.1:0-1356 GCA_036170775.1 Gallionella sp.
TAATCGGTATTCCCTTCGCCTTCGCCATTTGGTTCGGCAACTTTTGTTGGATGTTGTATCGAGTTATCAAAGGCTGGCTCAACTTAAACGACAACAAACCGATGCCCATTTAACGGTCATTCCCGTACAAGCGGGAATCCAGCGGTGTTAATAAGTAATGCAGTTGGATTCGTCCGTGCGATGCACGGGTTTCTTTAATCATCTAGATTCCCGCTTTCGTGGGAATGACGATAGGTGAAATTGCAGCATGTTAAAAATTTACAACACCCTCGCTCGCGACAAGCAGGACTTCAAGCCCCTCATCCCCAATACCGTGCGCATGTATGTGTGCGGCATGACGGTGTATGACTACTGCCACCTCGGCCATGCCCGAGTGATGGTGGTGTTCGACATGGTGCAACGCTGGCTTAAGGCCAGTGGTTACGACGTGACCTACGTGCGCAACATCACCGATATTGACGACAAAATCATCAAGCGTGCTGCGGAGAACCAAGAGTCCATTCATGCGCTGACGCAACGCTTCATTGATGCGATGCACCAAGATGCGGATGCGTTGGGCGTGCAACGTCCTAACCATGAGCCGCGTGCCACACAGTACGTGCCGCAGATGCTGGCGATGATCGAGACTTTGGAAAAGAACGGCTTGGCGTATCAAGCCACCGATGGTGATGTGAACTACGCCGTGCGCAAGTTCGCTGGCTACGGAAAATTGTCTGGGAAATCATTGGATGATTTGCGTGCGGGTGAACGAGTCGATGTGGCAACGGATAAAAATGACCCGCTCGATTTCGTGCTGTGGAAATCCGCCAAAGAGAGCGAAGCGGACGAAGTGAAGTGGGATTCCAAGTGGGGCCAAGGCCGCCCCGGTTGGCACATCGAATGTTCGGCGATGGGGTCTGACTTGCTGGGTAATCAGTTTGATATTCACGGCGGCGGCGCGGACTTGCAGTTCCCCCATCACGAGAACGAAATCGCTCAGAGCGAAGGCGCACATCAATGCCAGTACGTGAACTACTGGATGCACAACGGCTTCGTGCGCGTGGACAACGAGAAGATGTCCAAGAGCCTAGGCAACTTTTTTACCATCCGCGAAGTACTGAAAAAATACGATGCCGAAGTGGTGCGCTTTTTCATCCTGCGCGCGCACTACCGTAGCCCACTGAACTATTCCGACCAGCATCTGGACGATGCGAAGGGTGCGTTGACACGGCTTTATACGGCACTCAAATCCCTAACCTCTCCCAGCCTCACCTTGTCAGGGGAGGAGCAAACCCGTTCGGCGACTTTCGCCACCGCCCTGGATAAGAGGAGACTGGGAGAGGTTGCTGTTGATTGGAGCGAGCCTTACGCGCAACG
>JAVHPV010000344.1:0-6114 GCA_036170775.1 Gallionella sp.
TTATTTGTAAGAGCGGCGTTCGGGCGGATGTTCGTCGTGGTCGCCATGCAGGTGCTGGTCATAGGCTTTGACGAAGACATTCTTTTCATTCTTTTTGGTGGGATGAACGGGGATGTCCATGTTGTGGCAGGTGGTGTCTTCACAGTAATAAATCACCTTGCGGGCGATGCCGTGCAACATGCCGTGATCTAATTGAAATCCCTCTGCTTCTAAAGCGTGTTCCAAACCTTCCAAGGTGTAGTGTTCGATGCTGTAACGCACCACCAACGTGTTCAGTTTGGGGGAGCTTTCAACGCGGAGGTTGGCGAGTCCAGAAAGGAGGTCGAAAGCTCTTTGTAGTTGCTTATCTTGCGTGTGCGCAAACACGATCTCGCGCACTTTGTGCATTTCAAAAGGATTGATCATGATCGGCTCCTTCGTGGTTTTTCCTGTTATTTCCCGTGCAAAATTTGCATCCCTTTGAGTAGGTTTAAGGCTTGATTCAATTGATAGTCATTCTTAGAACCAAACTCGCTCGGGGTGGTTTTACTGTCGGATTTGTTGCCATCTGTGGCCGAGGGCTTGCTAGGTGCGTTGGCTTTTTCTTCGGTTTGCTTGTCATTGGTTAAATGTTTGTCGAGATCGGCTTCACGCAAGCGGAAAGCATTGTCCAATGCGGCACTCGATGGATCTTCCACTAAGATGTCGGGGACGATGCCTTTGGCTTGGATAGAGCGTCCGCCTGGGGTGTAATAACGTGCGGTGGTGAGCTTGATGGCGGTGTTATTACCCAGCGGCAAGATGGTTTGCACCGAGCCTTTACCAAAGGTTTGTGTGCCCATGATGACGGCGCGCTTGTGATCTTGCAGTGCACCCGCAACAATTTCCGAGGCGGAAGCCGAGCCACCGTTGACTAGCACCACCAATGGCACGCTCTTGATCGAGGCGGGCACATTTTTCAGGTAGTCGTCTGTGCCGCTACCACGCAGGTAATTTTCTGGTGCGACGGTGAGTTTCATTTTGGCATCTTCGGTACGGCCTTCGGTGTACACCACCAAAGCATCTTTCGCCAAGAAGGCGGCAGAAACGCCCACTGCGCCAGTGAGTAGGCCACCTGGATCATTACGTAAATCCAGCACCAGACCTTTTAAGTCGCCTTTGTTTTCTTTGACCATATTGGTCAAAGCGGTCGCTAGGTTTTCGCCCGTGTGTTCTTGGAATTGGGTGATGCGCACGAAACCATAGCCTGGCTCAGCCAGCTTGGCTTTAACACTTTGCACTTTGATGACGGCGCGCGCCACGGTGAAGATGAGCGGTTTGGTTTCGTTTTTGCGGATTACGGTGAGCACGATTTTGCTACCAGGTTTGCCGCGCATACGCTTCACTGCGTCGTTCAAGGTCATGCCTTTAACCAGGGTGTCATCCAGCTTGATAATCAGGTCGCCACTCTTGATGCCAGCATGGAATGCTGGCGTGTCTTCGATGGGGGAAACAACTTTAACCAAGCCGTCTTCCATGCCCACTTCGATACCCAAACCGCCGAATTCGCCTTGTGTGCCGACTTGCAATTCTTTGTAGGCTTCGGCATCGAGATAAGCCGAGTGGGGGTCGAGCCCATTCAACATGCCGTTGATGGCTTCGTCGATGAGTTTTTTGTCGGTGACAGGCTCAACGTAGTCGCTTTTGATGCGTCCGAAAACTTCGGAGAAGGCGCGCAACTCTTCAATAGGCAGCGGGGTTGCCAGTGAACCTTTGTCAGCCATAGCAGGGTAATTCAAGCTTAAACTTACCCCGGCGACTAGACCCAGACCAACTAAACCAATTTTTTCAATAGTGCGCATAACTTCCCCGTAATTATTTTGTCGCTAGCCATTTGAGTGGATCAATAGGCTTACTTTCGTGACGCAGCTCAAAGTATAAACCAGATTCTTCGTTCCCCCCGCTATTGCCTACCGCTGCGATGGTGTCGCCGCCGTGCAATTCCGCGCCGACTTGCTTGTAGAGTGTTTCGTTGTTGCCATACAAGCTCATAAAACCATTGCCGTGATCGACGATTAGCAGGTTACCAAAGCCGCGTAGCCAATCGGCAAATACCACGCGCCCCGCAGCGACCGCTTTGACTGCCTGACCTGAAGCGGTGCGCAGAAACAAGCCCTTCCATTGCACGGTGCTATCGGGGCGGGTGGCCCCAAAGCGATTGGTAATTTCACCTTTTACAGGGAAAGCCAGCTTGCCTTTAAGTTGCGCAAAGGGGCGGCCGTCAAAGTGCGCATCAGGCAGGTTGTCATTACGCAGAATAGATTTTGATTTTGGCTGCGCCAGCATTTTGCTGATTTTGTCGACTAGGTTGGCGAGGCGATTTTCGTCGCGTTGCAGGCGATTGATCTCGTTACGTTGCTGGCGCAGTTGCAACGAAATTTTGCTGAATACTTGTTGCTTGTTGCGCTGCTCTTGTTCTAAAGACTGTTTTTGTGTGGCTTGTTGTTTGCTCAGTTGTTCGATTGCGCTGCGTTGCTCTTGTGTGGCCGTGCTGACTTTGCGCAGGCTGCGCAGATTGCTGCGTAGCGTATTCAGCCAAGCGGAACGGTCACGGGCAATGTGGCTGTAATACACCATGTCGCGGGCGATTTGATTGGGGTCTTGGTTGTTGAGCAATAGCTTGAGGTAGGGTTGTTGCCCCCCTAAATACTGCTGATACAGCAATTTGCCGAGCAGGTTTTGTTGCCCAGACAGGCTGCCGCTTAATTGCTGTTGTTGTGCTTGTAATGCAGTGAGTTGGTGATCGGCCTGTTGTTGTTGTGCGGCGAGTTCGGCTAGGGTGCGGTTGCTGTCGCTGATGGCACGTTCCGAGGCGCGTAAAGCATCGGCGGCCTCGGATTTGGATTCGTTGGTTTTTTCCAGCTCTTGCTGCATGGCGTTGATGCGCTTGCGCAGATTGTCCAATTCCTCTTTTTGGTCAGCCAGCGCATTGCTGCTAAAGCATAGAAAAATCAGCGCAAGCGCGCAGAAATGTGACAACAATCTCACTGGAGTTGAATCAGGCTGTGCCCTGTCATTTCCGCAGGTTGCGGCAAGCCCATCATGTTGAGCAGGGTGGGGGCAAGGTCGCGCAATGCACCGTCCGTCAATACCTTGGCAGGTCGTCCAATGTAGATAAACGGCACTTTGTTCAAAGTGTGTGCGGTGTGCGCTTGGTGAGTGCTGTGGTCTATCATTTGCTCGGCGTTGCCGTGGTCGGCGGTGATGATGACTTCGCCGCCGATGGCTTGCATCGCTTGCACGACACGACCGATGCAAATATCCAGTGTTGCCACGGCTTGGGTGGCAGCGGTCATGTCGCCGCTATGCCCCACCATATCGCCGTTGGCGTAGTTGCAGATAATGGCTTGGTATTGGCGGCTCAAGATGGCGGCTTCGAGTTTTTCTGTAACCTCAAAAGCACTCATCTCGGGTTTGAGATCATAAGTGGCGACTTTAGGTGAGGGTACGAGAATGCGATCTTCGCCCGCATAAGGTTGCTCTTTGCCACCGCTGAAAAAATAGGTGACGTGGGCGTATTTTTCGGTTTCGGCGATGCGCAACTGCTTCAAGCCCAGCTTGGCAATGTATTCGCCGAAGTCGTTATGAATGGCTTCGGGGGTGTAGGCACAAGGCAAGTCGAAGTCTTTGCCGTAGTTGCTGAGCGTGACGTAAGCAGAAAATTTTGGTACGACGGCACGCGCAAATCCTGAGAACTCGGTATCTGTCAGCGCATGGGTGATTTCGCGGGCGCGGTCGGCGCGGAAATTCATAAACACCACGGCATCGCCATCCTGCATGGTGATGGGAGGTTCGCCTGCTGCCATGATGCGTGTAGGTTTGACGAACTCATCGCTTTCGTCACGCGCATAAGCGTGTTCCAAACCACTCAGCGCATCGGTCGCGGTGTATGCGGCGTGCGCTTGGGTGAGCAATTCATAGGCGGGTTGCACACGTTCCCAGCGATTGTCTCGATCCATGACATAAAAACGCCCCATGATGCTGGCGATTTTGCCTACGCCTAGAGTGGTACAGCGGTCTTGCAGGGCTTGTAATGATTGTGCCGCACTCTTGGGCGGGGTATCGCGCCCATCCAAAAAAGCGTGCAAATAGACTTTGCTCAAGCCATTTTTTGCCGCCATTTCCAGCATGGCGAAAATATGCGCTTCGTGGCTATGTACCCCGCCCGCCGAGAGCAATCCCATGATGTGTAAGGCACGGTCATTTTGTTTGGCAGCATTGACTGCGCTGAGCAGTGCGGGGTTGGTGAAAAAGCTGCCATCCTCAATCGCTACATCGACGCGACTTAGCTCTTGATAAACAATGCGCCCTGCGCCGATGTTGAGGTGGCCTACTTCGGAGTTGCCCATTTGCGCGCTGGGTAAGCCTACATATTTTTCTGATGCGTTGATGAGCGTGTGCGGATATTGCTGCCACAAACGATCCCAGTTGGGCTTGTGGGCGGCCAATACGGCATTGAAATCGGTTTCTTCGCGGTAGCCAAAGCCATCCAAAATCAGCAATAAGACAGGAGTGATGTTCATCGGGGTAAAATATAAGCATTTGTTAATTTGTAAGTCTGCATTTTAGCTGAATTCAGCGTCATTCGCGCGCCATCAGCCACTCAGGAGGGGTCTACCGTGAATCAAAAACTTATCGATAAAGAAGAAGATATTCAACAGGCCGCTTTTGCCATCAAAGCCATTGCGCACCCCTTGCGCCTCAAAATTTTGTGCGTATTGGGCGATCAAGAAATCAGCGTGCAAGATATTGTGGAGTTGGTTGGTACTTCGCAAAGCAATATTTCCCAGCATTTGGCAATTTTGCGCGACAAAGGGGTGCTGGCTACCCGTAAGGACGCAAACCGTGTGTTCTATCGCGTGGGTGACATGCGCACCCTGAAACTCATTAGCATGATGCGCGATGTGTTTTGTACCCTTTGAGCCTTGGGGTTGCTTATCTCACGTAATATAAGTATATTCTTATATTGATGGTTTTCTGATTATTGTTAAGGAGCCCGAGTGAGAAACTCTTGGTTGTTAGGATTGTGGTTATTGCTCCCCTACACTGCGCAAGCGGCAGGGGGGCTTAAAGTCGAGGCCGTGCAATTGCGCGAAGTGGCGCAAACCTATGCGGCGGAAGGGCTGCTGGAAGCGAGCCAACAAGCCACAGTTTCGGCGCAGATCGGCGGAAGAGTTAAAGAAGTTAACTTTGATATTGGCGATCATGTGCGCAAAGGTCAGGTCATCGTGCGGATCGACGAGCGTGAGGCGGCACAAGCCTTGGCGGGCAGTCAAGCGCAGGTGATGCAGGCGCAAGCCAATATGCAAAATGCTCAGGCCAGTTATGAGCGTGCCAAGCAATTATTCTCACAAAAATTCATCAGCCAATCGGCCTTGGATAAAGCGCAAGCGGATTACCAAGTCGCGTTGGCACAAGCGGCATCCAGTCGGGCGGGGGCGGGTCAAGCCAGTCTGGCGCGTGGTTACACCGCTGTTAACGCGCCTTATGCGGGCGTGGTGGCGGCGCGTTTGGTCGAGGTGGGTGAAATGGTGTTGCCTGGCAAGCCGTTGATGACGGGGTTTGATCCTGCGGAAATGCGTGCGGTCGTGAATGTGCCGCAATATAAGCTGAGCGAGTTGGGCGGAAAACCTGAAGTGATGATCGAAGTGCCCGCGTTGAGCCGTTGGCTCAAAGCCGCGTCGGTGATGGTGCAACCCTTGGCCGATGCGCGTACACACAGCACCCAAGTGCGGGTGTATTTGCCCGCTAACGAGAGTGGCGTGTATCCAGGCATGTATGTCCGCGCACATTTCGTCCTCGGCAAGGTTAAAAAATTGGTTGTTCCTGCCAGTGCAGTGCTGCGACGCAGTGAGGTGGTAGCGGTGTACGTGGTGGACGGCAAAGGTGTGCCGCGTTTGCGCCAAGTGCGCTTGGGAGAAAGTGCGGCAGAAGGTTGGGTTGAGGTGTTGGCGGGGCTGAATGCTGGGGAAAGTGTGGCGATAGAGCCTGTCGTGGCAGGCATGGCGATTGCTAAACCGCATTGATGCTTCGGCTAGGGATGTGCTGATTTATTCGGTTTTGTCATTGATAAAACGACTCGCTATTCGACTCAGC
>JAVHPV010000345.1:0-1354 GCA_036170775.1 Gallionella sp.
AAGGGCTCGGCCAAGGCATACAGCGTTTCACCATCAGGGGTCAGGCGCAGGGTGGGCCCGCGCCGCTCGAACAAGGTGGTTTTTAATTCGCGCTCCAAGGCTTGTATCTGCAGCGTCACCGAGGGTTGGCTCAAAAATAATTTCTGCGCCGCTACGGTGATGCTGCCGCTACGCACCACTTGGCAGAAGGCGCGCATCTGCTTGAGGCGGTTGTTTTTGTAATAGACCTGCTTGTCTGCTGACATCCTTTCCTCTGTATTGTTTTTTCAATAATGAAAATTGAAATTATTGATTACCTAAATGATAGTAACTTTAATAATCTAGCCGCAACTCAAAAAAGCAAAAAATAAAACGACACGAGTCGTCTGTTGGCATCAAACGTTGCAACCAGGGAGGCAGCATGGGAACACTGCACAACATTTTTTTTGCTTTTGCGTTCATGGCATCGCTCGGTGTCGTGCTGGCGTTGTTTTTGGCGGTTGCTGGCAAACGTCTCTATGTATTTGAAGACCCCCGCATTGATCAAGTCGAAGACATGTTACCCCATGCCAATTGCGGTGCTTGCGGCACTGCCGGCTGTCGCAACTTCGCCGAACAAGTGGTTGGTGGCAGCCTCGAACCCGCCCACTGCTCGGTCAATCCTCCCGCACAAAATCTATCTATCGCCGAGATGCTAGGCATCTCGATGGGCAATGTCGAAAAACGCATCGCCCGCCTCGCCTGCGCGGGTGGCAGGCACGTCTCTAAGATGCGCGCCCACTACGGCGGCCTTGATTCCTGTGCCGCTGCTGCGGTGGCCGGGGGCGGCAAGAGCTGCACCTGGGGCTGTCTCGGCATTGGTGATTGCGCCGACGTGTGCGATTTTGATGCCATCAGCATGAGCAAATTCAGTCTGCCTGTGGTGAATGCCGACAAATGCACCGCCTGCGGCGACTGTGTGGATGTGTGCCCGAAAGGGCTGTTCTCTCTGCAAGTGGAGTCGCACAAACTGTGGCTGGCGTGTTGTAACGAATCCGAGGGCGACATCGCCGAAGCCGCGTGTGAAGTGGCGTGTACCGCTTGCGAACGTTGCGTGGTGGATGCCGCGCCTGGCCTCATCAGCATCCACAACAAACTCGCCGTCATTGATTACAGCAAGAACGAATCTGCACAGCGTGCAGCCATCGAGCGGTGTCCCACCGGGGCCATTGTGTGGATGGAAGGCAGCACCATCAGCAAAGGTAAAGCTGCCAAAAAAATCATCCGCATTGAGCCATTACCGCTGATGTCCGAAGCATAGAAGCCTCTAAGGAGAAGTCATGTTAAACAAACTCAAACAATTCAAATTCCTCGGCACGGCAGCGGATGCCGATGC
>JAVHPV010000346.1:0-1353 GCA_036170775.1 Gallionella sp.
CGTTCCACAATGCGATGCGATAAATAAATCGGCAGTGGCATCAGCGTATCTGTCTCGCGGCAGGCATAGCCAAACATCAAGCCTTGATCGCCCGCGCCTTGGTTAAGATAGTCGTCCGAGGCACGATCCACCCCTTGCGCGATGTCGGGGCTTTGTGTTCCGTAGCATACATGCACTGAGCAACCGTCTGCGTCAAAGCGCAGATTAGGGTCGTTGTAGCCAATGCGGCGGATGGTGTCACGTGCCACTTTGGCGTAGTTCACATTAGCACTCGTGGTAATTTCACCCGCCAACACAGTCAGCCCTGTGGTGACTAATGTTTCAGCGGCTACCCGCGCATAGGGGTCTTGCGCTAAAATCGCGTCCAGAATCGCATCGGAAATCTGGTCTGCTACCTTGTCCGGATGGCCCTCGGACACGGATTCGGATGTAAAGAAATATTCGCTCATGGCTCTCCGTTCATTACTTCAATGGTTTATTTAGGGCGCGCATTATAACAACTCCCCCACTTATGATCGCCTTTCTGTTTGATACGCTATTTTGGCTGTGCTCTCGCATCCCTTTGGGCTTTTTGCATCGGCTCGGTGCATGGCTGGGGCGCGCGATTTATCTTGCCTCGCCTGTCTATGCGGCACGGATGCGTGAAAATTTGCAGATAGCAAATCTCACCGCTTCCGCCGCGCAAGCCCAAACTCTGTTATCAATGAGCATGGCGGAAACGGGGAAGAGTCTCGTTGAACTGCCTTGGATATGGGGGCGTAGTTATGACGAAGTATTGCGCAAAGTGCAACGTTGCGAGGGGCTCGAACACATTGTTAGCGCACAAGCAGCAGGCAAAGGCATCATGTTTCTTACGCCGCATTTGGGGTGCTTTGAGATTGCCGCGCTGTATGCCGCGCAACGTATGCCAATTACGCTGTTATATCGCCCGCCCAAACTTGCCTTCCTAGAAAGCGTGATGCGACTGGGGCGCGAGCGGGGACAAGCCAAGCTCGCCAAAGCGGATGTGAGTGGTGTGCGTCTGCTTTTTAAAGCACTCAAACGCGGTGAAGCCATCGGGCTGTTGCCTGACCAAGTGCCAAGCAAAGGGGAAGGTGAGTGGGCGGATTTTTTTGGCAAACCCGCTTACACCATGACGCTGGTTGGGCGTTTGGCGCAAAGCACGGGTGCAACCCTATTGATCGCCTATTCGGAACGATTGCCCGACGGTGCAGGGTATGTACTGCACGTTGAACCGCTCGGACTCGATTTCACTCAGCCCATCAGCCGTCAAATCAACGCCGCCTTGGAACGCACCATTCGCGCCTGCCCAAGCCAATATCTGTGGAGTTACAACCGCTACAAAGTCCCGCG
>JAVHPV010000347.1:0-1353 GCA_036170775.1 Gallionella sp.
CCACTCTTGCAACGACAAGCACCACTTGGGATTGCTTGCCATGATTTCGCCCTTGCACAACGGAAAGCCGCATGCCGCCAAAGTTTCATTGATACGCCGCGCCACGGGCAGGAGTCGCTCGCGCACCTGATCGGCGGTCATGCCTGCGGGCACGGTGAAGATGATGGCATTGTCTTGGTCAGTATTGAGGGTTTGCTCCAAACGTCCTTCCGAGCCGAGTGCCAGCCAACACAAGCCCGCGTGTAATGGCGTGCCCAACAAGCCGCTGGACTGGCATTCCAATTCCACCACCCGCGCTGTCAACAAATCATTAAAGGTGGAAATGAATTGTGTCAGCTGCTCAGGCGCAACCCCTTGCGCCATCATATTGTGCGCCATGCGACGTATATCCGCCGCGCCTTGTTGCAAGGTTTCTACCGTAGAGGCATGACGAATCGTTGAGCCGATCTGACGAAGCCCCACGCGCTGTAACGCGAATAAATCTTTTTCCGAAACCAGCCCGACCAAGCGTTCATTTTCGACCACCAATACATGCCGAAAACCTTGCTTTGCCATCATTAACGCGGCTTCATAGGCGAACGCTTGCGGCGACAAGCTCATCAAGCCTGTGGACATGGCATTCATTGCAGGCTGGCTTAAATCCAACTGTGGCAACGTAATGCGCTCTAACACATCATGCAGCGTCAGAATGCCGAGCGGTCGCCCTGCCTCATCTACCGCGATCATCGAGCCGATGCGTAGCTCGCGCATTTGTTGCAATACCACGCGGATAGAGGTTTCGGGTGAACAGGTGACTGGCGTGCGCTGTATCAAGGCTGACAGTGGGCTGTTTAGTGATTGTTGATCGCTACTGGACTGGGTAAATTGCGCTTGAATCACGTGCTTGGAATGTTCTAGCAAATTGGCAATACGGCGGGTACAAAAATCACGGAAGGGCGCGCTCATGCCCAGCAAAGTTTGGAAATCCGCCGCCGCCAATTCAAAACAAAACGTATCCTTGCCCGCCCGATACACGCTCGCTACGGCGCGGTGTGCCAGCAATGCCCCCAACGGAAAGCATTCGCCCTCGTTCAGCTCCAACCAAGTATCTGTTTCTGAAATATTGGCGACGCTTTGTTCACCATGTACTAATCCTTGTTTGATTACCCAGAACCGTTCCACCGCACCCTGTTCGGGGGATGCAATCACCTCGCCTTCCGCGTAATAGCCCATGCGCATATGTTCCAACATCCAGCACAGATGCGTCGTTTCCATTTGATCGAACGGCGCATGTGCGGCAAAAAAACTTAGCTGAGAAATATGAATGGCACTCACGGCATAGCCTCGTAGCAAGGGAAGGTGGTTTATTATAGT
>JAVHPV010000348.1:0-6097 GCA_036170775.1 Gallionella sp.
AGATGCGCCATGATGCGCAGTTCAATCTGCGAATAGTCGGCGGAAATGATGTGACTGCCTAGCGGGGCGATGAAGGCTTCGCGGATACGCCGACCCTCCGCCGTGCGTACGGGAATGTTTTGCAGATTAGGGTCGTTCGAGGCCAAACGTCCTGTCACCGCCACGGCCTGTGAATAACTGGTATGCACACGTCCCGTGGCGCGATTCACCGAGAGCGGCAACTTGTCGGTATAGGTGGATTTGAGTTTTGCCATGCTGCGATAGTCGAGCAATATTTTGGGCAAGGGATAATCTAGCGCAAGTTCCTGCAACACTTCTTCATCGGTGGAAGGATCGCCGCCTGGGGTTTTTTTCTTCACTGGCAAGCCGAGTTTGTCGAACAATATCTCGCGCAGTTGCTTGGGTGAATTGAGATTGAAGGGTTGTTCGGCGACCGCATAAGCGCGGGCTTCCAAGGCCAATAATTTTTCGCCTAATTCGCGGCTTTGAATATGCAACAACGCGCTATCCAGCAGCACACCGTTACGTTCCATCACGTACAGCACGCGCATACTGGGCAGTTCGATGTTGCGATAGATGTGTTGCAAGCCTGGCTGCGCGGCGATTTGGGGCGATAAGGTCTGATGCAGTTGCAGCGTAATGTCGGCATCTTCGGCGGCATAGCGCGTGGCGGTTTCCAGATCAACTTGATCGAAACAAATCTGTTTCGTGCCCTTGCCCACCACCTCTGCATAGCTGATGGTTTTGATATTCAGATGGCGCAACGCGAGGCTATCCATGTCGTGCGATTTGTGCGATTCCAACACATAGGATTGCAGCAAGGTGTCATCGTGTATACCCGCAAGTTGAATGCCGTGATTGGCGAAAATGTGCAAGTCGTACTTGAGGTTTTGCCCCAGTTTTTTGTGTTGCGCACTTTCCAACCAAGGCCGAAGTTTTTGTAACGCAAAATCACATTTGAGTTGCGCAGGCGCACCAGGATAAATATGCGCTAACGGCAGGTAGGCCGCCTCATGCGGCGTAATGGTGAAGGAGATGCCCACCAGTTGCGCAGTCAGTGCTTCTAACCCTGTGGTTTCGGTATCTACGCACACCAACTCGGCGGCAAGCAATTTTGCTAACCATGTATCGAGCTGCGCTTCGCTCAGGAGGGTTTCGTAATGCGCATCGGTGGTGCGCGTCGGCTCGACGTCAAAGGCTTCATCGCTGGGGAGCGACGGCTTTAGCTCGGCAACGGCGGGAGCTTCCGAGCTGTTAGCTTGAGCTGCGTTTTGACTTGCCTCATTCTGAAACAGCGAGCTTTGCCCAGCACTTGCGCTTGCTGTGGATTGCATGACTTCGCGTAGCCATGTTCTGAATTCAAAACGTTCAAACAGCGGGCGCAGTTTCTCCGCATCAACGGGCGGGGCAATCAGTTCTTGATAGCGTTGTGGCAGATCCACATCACATTTCACCGTAATCAAACGGCGCGCCTGCGGCAGCCAATCTAAGGCGTTGCGCAGATTCTCGCCCACCACGCCTTTAATCTCATCAGCATGTTGCACGATGTTGTCCAGCGTGCCGTATTGCGCCAGCCATTTTACTGCGGTCTTGGGGCCGACTTTTTCCACGCCAGGCACGTTGTCCACGGTGTCGCCTATCAGGGATAGATAGTCCACAATGCGCTCGGGCGGCACGCCAAATTTCGCGTTCACCCCTGCAATATCGAGGGTTTCGTTATTCATGGTGTTAATCAGCGTGACGTGCTCGTTCACCAGTTGCGCGAGGTCTTTGTCACCCGTTGCCACGATGCTATACACGTCGTCTTGCGTGGCTTGTACGGTGAGCGTGCCGATCACGTCATCCGCTTCCACGCCTTCCAACGCGAGGATGTGCCAGCCCGAAGCCATGATGGCCTGATGCAGCGGTTCAATCTGTAATACCAAATCCTCAGGCATCCGCGCACGCGTCGCCTTGTATTCAGGATACCAATCGTCGCGGAAGGTTTTGCCTTTTGCGTCAAATACGCACAGGCTATAATCCGACGGGTAATCCGCACGCAGCTTGCGCAACATATTGAGCACGCCGTAGATTGCGCCCGTCGGTTCGCCGCGACTATTACGCATATCTGGCATGGCATGGAAGGCGCGATACAAGAACGATGAGCCGTCAACTAACAGTAATTTTTTCATTTTTTGTCTGAGGGAAAGTGCATGAACAATCCGTCTAAAATCCCGACCCCGTTGCAGCCCGATGTGTGGAATTCTAAAGAGGCATGGCGCGTGTTCGGCATTATGTCAGAGTTCGTCTCAGCCACGGAACGCCTCAGCCGCATTCATCCCGCCGTGAGTATCTTCGGCAGTGCGCGTACCCAACCCGACCAACCTTATTACAAACTTGCTGAAGAAATCGCCCGCCTGTTATCCGATGCTGGATTTTCTGTTATTTCGGGCGGTGGTCCAGGCATCATGGAAGCGGCGAACAAAGGTGCGTATTACGGAAAATCTCCCAGCGTGGGGCTCAACATCCAACTGCCGCACGAGCAGGTCGGCAACTCTTATCAGAACATCAGCCATACTTTTCAACACTTTTTCACGCGCAAGGTGATGTTTGTCAAGTTTGCCAGCGCGTATGTGGTCATGCCTGGCGGCTTTGGCACGTTGGATGAATTGATGGAAGCCCTGACCTTGGTGCAGACAGGCAAAACGCGGCGTATGCCAGTCATTTTGGTAGGCAGTGCGTTTTGGGGAGGTATGGTGGAATGGTTCAAGACTGCGTTGCTGGCTGAAAAGGTCATCAGTCCTGAAGATGTGAATCTGATTCAATTGATTGACGAGCCCGAAGCGGTGGTGCGCGCCATCTTCAAACATTATGAAACCCGTGGTTTTGAACCGTCGGATGCCGAACGCGAACGGCAGATGTATTTGTAAATCGGCTAGAATGACACCCGACCATCGCTCCTAAACTTCTTGGAAATTATCATGCGCCTGCTTTCATTTTTAATGTTCACTGGATTCTCACTTTGTGCTTTTGCGGCTCAACCTGTCCCAGGCAATTTAGAACCGTTACCCCCACCCCCTGCCTTTGATAACACAGCCAACAGTGCCAACGCCGACGATGAAGATGCGCCTGAAGTGACCATCATCAAACAAACTGAACAAACGGTGGAGGAGTTTCGTGCGGGCGGCAGGCTGTACATGATTAAAATCACCCCAAAAGTAGGTGCGCCTTACTATTTGGTGGACGATAGGGGAGATGGCAAATTTGCCCGTCAAGAAAGTCTCGATTCTGGCTTGCGCGTGCCGCGTTGGATCATCCACAGATTCTAAGCAATGGCCGTATTTACTAGCGTTACTAACGCTCAATTGAGCGCGTGGCTGGGCGATTATTCGCTCGGTCAGTTGCATGAGCTGCAAGGCATTCCTGCGGGTATTGAAAACACCAATTACTTCGTCACCACCAGCAACGGGCGTTTCGTCCTTACCATTTTTGAAAAACTTCGTGCGGATGAATTGCCGTTTTACCTCAATCTGATGGCGCATCTGGCGCGGCACGGTATTCCCTGTCCCGCCCCGATGGCGAATCGGCATAATCAATTTCTGGGTGAATTAAGTCAAAAACCTGCTTGCATCGTCAGCCGTTTAACAGGTAAATCAAGCATGACACCCACTGTTGTGCAATGTGCCGCAATGGGCGAAATGTTGGCACAAATGCACATTGCTGGACAAAGTTTTGCGCAAATTATGCCCAATGCGCGCGGCGCAGCGTGGCGCGCCGCCACCGCCCCGCAAGTGCGCTCATTCATCTCCACCGAACAAGCCGCTTTGCTAGATAGCGAAGTGGCACTTCATAGCCAACCGCGCTGGGCACATTTGCCACAAGGCGTAATTCATGCTGACCTGTTCCGCGACAATGTGTTACTGGAAGAAGACCGTGTCAGTGGGTTAATTGACTTTTACTTTGCCTGTACCGATGCCTTGCTGTACGACGTGGCGATCACCGTTAACGACTGGTGTTTGAATCACGCCGATGGCATTCTTGATCCCGCACGCACCTCAACATTTTTACAGGCTTATCACAAGGTACGTCCGTTGCAAGACGAGGAACGCGCCGCCTGGCCAACTATGTTGCGCTTGGCGGCGTTGCGCTTTTGGTTGTCACGTTTGTTTGATCTGCATTTGCCCCGCGAGGGCGAGATGGTCAATGCGCATGACCCACGCCATTTCGAGCGCGTCTTACAAAATCACATCCGCACCCCGCAAATCCTCACGTTGTAGAAAGTTTATATGCAAGCTAAACATTTACCCGCTGCACAAGGCTGGCTCTGGATCAAACGCGGTTACTGGTTGTTTATGAAAGCCCCGTTGTTGTGGATCGTACTGTTACTTATCGGCTTGGGCGGCGTGCTGGCTTTGTCGGCAATTCCCGTTATCGGCGAGCCACTGAGCAGCTTATTGATGCCAGTGATGATGATTGGGCTGATGTTCGGCTGCCACGAACTGCTGCGCGGCGAAGAATTGGAATTGGCGCATTTATTTGTCGGGTTGCAAAAACACACCTCGCAACTCATCACCTTGGGCGGCATTGCCTTGGTTGCGCAATATCTTATTTTCGGCGTGATGATGTTGGTGGGCGGCGCGGCCTTAGTCGGACTGTTAATGAATTCTCAAGCCACCCCTGATCCTGAAATTTTTAAGCAGGCGATGGCAGGTGCGGGCTTGGCAGTATTCGTGGGCATCACGCTATTCGGCATCTTGCTCATGGCGATGCAGTTCGCCCCGCTGCTGGTTTTTTTCAATCAGATTTCTCCCATAGCAGCAATGAAACTCAGCTTGCGCGCGTACGTGGACAACATCGGGGCCATGTTCATTTATGGCACGGCATTTCTGTTGCTGGCCATGTTAGCGAGCATCCCGATGATGCTGGGCTGGTTGGTGTTGTTGCCGCTCATGTTTACTTCGGTGTATGCCGCCTATCTCGACATTTTTCCCGCCCCCCCTGTTGCGACTGAACAAACGCCAGAGGTTGATCCCTTCAAACCTAACCAAGACACTTTCTAAGATGGACAGCATTACTCATCAAGACATCCAGCAGGCGCAGTTGCCGCACAATTTATTTATTTCTGGGCTGTTTCTTTTCGATCTGTTGATGACACCCGCCATCATCGCGCTCAAAATCGGCATGATAGGGATGCTTATCCCACTCCTCTGCTCGACCAGCTTGATCGCGTATCTTTACCTACGCGGCAAAAAAATCACCCCGCCTTTTGTGGCAGCCCACTGGCGACTCGCGGTGCAACGCGGTATCTGGTTAATGCTGGGCTACGCTTTTTCCGCCACGCTCATTTTGCTGGCTTGGCTGATGAGCCTCACCCTGCATGATCCACATATGGGGCATATTCTGTGGACGGCTCTCACGCGTATTGCTGTGATACCCACGCTTATCGTCGTCATGGTCACCGCCGTGATGGAAGCCAGCGCGATGAGTAGCGCGGCAAAGCGTGAAGCCCCCGAAAAATTCCTCAAGCAAGGTTGAGGTCACCAATTCAATCAATCCACAAGGAAATAATATGCCTCTCACACAACCGACTAAAGGTTCTGACAGTGAACGTAAAATTCTGGAACATGCCCATCGCGGCCTGCAGCTCATCACTGAATACAAGCCTAAGCTCATGGGGAAAATCCAAGCATTTATGGCCGAGGCCATGCAACCTGGGGTGCTTGATAAAAAAGAAAAAGAGCGTATTGCACTCGGGATGGCACTGACCCAGCAATGCCATTACTGCATTGCCCTGCATGTTCGGGCGTGCAAACATGCAGGCGTGACTTTGGAAGAAGTTATGGAAGTGTGTGCTATTGGTATCATGATGGGGGGCGGCCCCGTGCTCACCCATATGGCTGAAGTAGAACGCGCCCTAAATGAATTTTATCTTGATGAAAATGGCAACCCTGTGTAGAAATGTTGCATTTCCCATCGGGGTTTGATTGGGTGGGATGATGAGGGTCTAACGTCCATCACCGCCCAATTTATTTCGTCATGAAATGAGTAATTACGACGAAATTTCGCTATTCGTAGCCACAAATACCGCCGCTTGACCGTGATAACAGCCCGCTTCATC
>JAVHPV010000349.1:0-6083 GCA_036170775.1 Gallionella sp.
GTGACTGCCGTGTAGCCTTCCCTGCTTTCATAACATTCTGTTTCTACAGGCTGCGCTTTGTATTGTGGATGTAAGCGTGCCTCCACAGGTTCTGTTACCCAAGCGGTGAATGCGAGTGCTACCACGGCAAATAACACGCCTACCGCCATATACCCAATAAACATTTTGGGCGATTTTTTTTCCGAGTCCATGCGGAACTCCTCTCTTTGGAAATCCTAATTAGTGTTGAATCTGTACGGGTTCAGCCAAGGTTGCGCCGCCCTGTTCGCGTCTAGAGAAAGCAATATCTCCCACCAAAATGCCTGTCGCTGCCTTCAAAGTCAGGGTCAGGGTCATAAAGCAGAACGCCCAAACCGCCAATATATTGGCCATCTCGATGAAGGTTGGGAAATACACGGTGTACTCTCCAAGTGGGGTGGGGCTGAAAGAAGGAAACATCAGCATCATCGGTTTTTCGACCAACACCGCAACCGCCACGATCACACAGATGAGCGGTAGGTAGCGGTCGTAACTTTTGCGCACCTTGGGGAACAGCAGCGCAAAAAAAGTGCCAACGAAACTGCCCATGATGATCCAGTACCAAGGCACGTAAGTGTTTAGACCGTTGTGGCCAAACATGGTGAATTTCAACGATGCGCCATGTTCGGTGCTGGGATACAACACCGCGAATGTTTCGGATGTAAACACCAGTAACATCAGCCCGAGACTCCAGATAATGATTTGCGTCAGCAGATCAATGGCACTGTCGTCAATCTTTAGCTTGGTGAACTTTCTAATGATTAGGAAAATGACCACGATAATGGACGGTCCAGATGCCCCCGCCATGGATAGGAACGCGAACGGCAGCACCGCAGTATTCCAGGCAAATATCCGAGCATTGCTCGCCAGCACAGCCGATGTAATGATGTGGATCAGCGGCCCCCACAGCACTGCCAGCCAGATGAGATAGCGGTAGATAAAATTATGCGCGGGCTTGCCTACATAGTGCTGATAGAGCAGAAAATACGCAGCCACCATATTGATGACGAAATAGACATTCAACACGATGGTATCGAAATCAAGCATGGAGTTGGGGAAGTTAAAATACCCCAGCCCAGGAATGAGATGCCAGAATCGGTCAGGTCGCCCCATGTGGTACAGAACAAAAATAATTCCCGCGCTGACGAAGCCCAAGGCAACAATCTCGCCCAGCACCGCCAGATTTCTCATGCCCGGATGCTTGTACATATAGGCGGGCAACACTACCAAAATCGCCGCTGCTGCCACATGGGCGGTGAATACGAAATTTGATAGAAACATCTCTACGGGAATTTCGTCCGTCGCTCCCGTCAATAGCAACCCTGTACTGAGCTGTATGTAACTCGTGTAAGCACCGACCAACATGAATACCGTCAGGAAAGCTAACCAGCCGTAGTACATGGGTCCACCTCTGAAGGCATATGACCAGAAATCAATGACGAAATATTTAAGTTTTTGCATGACACTCTCCTCAATCCATGAAATAGAAGAATTTCGGATAAGTCAGATATTCTTCCTTGAACCGAAACACTTTTTTGGTGGCGAGGACTTGCCTGATTTCACTTTGCGGATCGAGCAGGTTACCAAATTTCCGCGCACCCACAGGACAAGCTTCCAAGCAAGCAGGATTTCTGCCCTCGCGCGTACGCTGTAAGCAGAAAGTACATTTCTCCATCACCCCTTGCATCCGTGGGCGATTGCCGTAGTAGTGTGTCTTCGGATTCATGTCTTCCTTGGGCAGATTGGGTTGTCCCCAGTTGAAACGGCGTGCACCGTATGGACAGGCCAACTGGCACATGCGGCAACCAATACACCAGTTGTAATCAATCACCACCACGCCATTGGGTTCTCTGAAGGTCGCCCGCACCGGACAAGTTTTGACACAGGGTGGTTTCTCGCACTGCTGACATTGCACGGGGAAATAGAAGGAATCTTTTTCGGGTACTTGTTCCGTATCGTAATAACGCTGTGAGTCTTCAATTGAAACGCCCGCAGGGTTATAGGCATTGCCGCCAACTTGCAGACCATAATTCCCCATCCGCTCGGACTCTGGATAGCCCTTGTCTAGCTCGTGCTCAGAGAAAGATGTGCCGCCCTTTTCCATCTTCAACACCTTGATCCACTGAATTTCTGGATCGTAGCGAGACTGGTTGTTCTCCTGCACACAGGCATGTACGCAAGTGCGACAACCAATGCACTTCTGAATGTTGAGCGCGTAACCGAACAGCACCCCCTTTAACGCGGGCGCAGTGGAAACGGTCGTGTTCTTGGCATATTCTTCGCTGTATCTTTCTTCTAGGCGTTGGACACATTCCTGCTTTTCACCTTCGTTCATCAGCTCGTAATGCGTCTGAAACCATTCTTCATAGGCCTTGGCTTCGGCTTCGGGTGACACCGCCATTGCCATTGCGCCAGCCATACTGGCAACGCCCATGTACTTCAATAAATCGCGGCGGGATTCATCCACCTCTGAGTTTTCTGAGCCTTGGCAAGAGCCATGACAACCACATTGTTTTTCTTCTGACATCGTAGCCTCCGTCGCAACCGTTAAGCGGTTTCTTTATAGTGATGACGCAAGATTTCATCGAGCATCTGATCTTTTTCGCCGTTGGACATCAGCACCATTTGTTGCTTAGACATCTTTTCTAATTGTTGCTGATTGTCCTGTGCATATCCCGCCTTGCTTTTGACTGTCGGTGCGGATGCGGATGCGGCTGTGACGGCTTTTGTCAGCCCAGTTGCGGCAACGCAAGCCGCAGCCAAACCGCCTGCCGCTTTGGCTGTTCTAGTAAAGAAAGAACGCCGCGATACATCCACTTTTTCGTCTTTTTGTTTTGTCATGACTGTCTCCTGTTTATTTGTAAATATGAAAAATAGGTACTGCGCATTCCGATAACACTCAAGTTGTAGGGCGGCGCGATTCGTTCGCAAGCCAAGAGCCTAGTTATCAGGAATAGATAAATTAGGCTGCTATACGGAGGAAGGGGATTAGCGATTGTTGAACTGAGGTGAGGCAATGCAATTTGCACCAAATCTTTATTCTGTGGTTGAGGCAGTGCTGCATAGCTGTGGAGGAAGTTAAGCATTGCGGCTCTGATACTTGAGAGCTGCATCTTTACGGCTATCGACTGTAACGCGGTAACTGCTCGAAACAGCATTGCTGCCATCGCGTTATTATTATTCGTAGACATTCACGCTATCCATTTTTTCACTGGATGCAGTGTAGCCCCAAAAACCAATTGATTTCTATACCCCAACAGTAGTCGGGTATTATGACTCTATCGGGTCAATGTCCAACGAACAACGTAGTTTGTGGGTAGCTAAGGCAGTTAAGGTCGGCTGCCAGGCGCACAAAAATTGCTGTAATAATTTTCTGTTCGTACATTGAATCAATAGCTGCCCACGCACGTGATTGGCGCGTCGCGCTAATGTCGCAGGCACAACGCCCAACACCTCCACCGCAAAGGGTAATGCCAACGCCGCTTTACGCGCTTGGTTGAGATAAGCATAAACCTCATCTTCGACCAATCCTTCCGCGCGCAACATGGCTTGAAACATAAAAGGCGGAAAACCCGCCATGCGTCGCTCTGCCAATTGAATTTCCGCCCATCCCGCAAAATCATGGGTTTGCAACGCATGGAATAAGGGATGATCGGGGAAGGCCGTTTGAATGATGACTTCACCAGGCTTATCGGCACGTCCAGCGCGCCCAGCTACCTGCACCAATTGCGCGAAGAGTTTTTCCGCCGCGCGAAAATCGCTGCTATACAGCGCGCTATCTGGGTTAATCACCCCCACCAAAGTGAGCGCGGGAAAGTCGTGACCTTTGGCTAGCATTTGCGTCCCCACCAAAATATCCACCTCGTTCGCCTGTATCTGCGCACGCATCGCCTGCCAAGCACGCGGCTTGCTAGTGCTATCACGATCCACTCGCAAAATACGTGCGTGCGGGAAACTGTCTTGCAGCACGCTTTCAACTCGTTGTGTGCCACTGCCCACAGGCTGCAATTCGCTGTTGCCGCAACTGGGGCAACGCTTAGGCAAGCGTACTTGATAGCCGCAATGGTGGCAGCGCAACCGCTGTTCATTCAGGTGTAGCACCATCTTGCCCGAACAATGCTTGCAGTCAGACAACCAGCCACATCCCTTACACATCAACACTGGCGCATAGCCACGCCGATTGATAAACAACAAACTTTGCTCTTTACGCGCCAAGCGTTGCTCGATGGCCTGCAACAGCTTCTCGCTGATGCCTTGAACCATGACGTTCTGCTGGGTGTTGATTGTCGTCACCACAGGCAAGCGTGCGTTGGCTTGCGCCCGACCAGTGAGCTGGAGCAAGCGATAACGCCCTGTTTGCGCGTTGTAATAGCTTTCCAGCGATGGCGTGGCTGAACCCAACACAATCGGTACACCGCGTTGACTGGCGCGAAATATCGCCACATCACGCGCCGAATAACGCAGGCCATCTTGCTGCTTAAACGAGCCATCATGTTCCTCATCAACAATGATGATCGCCAGCTTGGGTAGCTCGGCAAACACCGAGAGGCGCGTGCCCAAAATAATTTGTGCAGCTCCCTGTTGTGCTTGCAGCCAGTTTGCCAAGCGCGCTTTCTCGCTCAGCCCGCTATGCAAACTCACCAAATTTACCTCGGGAAAACGATTGCGGAAATACTGCTCCAACTGCGGCGTAAGATTGATTTCTGGAACGAGTAACAACACCTGCCCAGCGCGCTGCAAAGCATGATGCATCAAATGCACATACACCTCGGTCTTGCCGCTGCCCGTAATGCCGTGCAACAAAAAACACTGATAGCCTTGGGCTTGCGTGACAGCATCCACCGACACTTGCTGCTCAGCGGTTAAGGTGTGCGCCCCATTAAATAAATGGCATTTTTCGTTTGCTTCCTCGCCCGCTTGCGGGATAACCAGCGACTTGCCCACTTGGGGGCTTAGTCGATTGGCTAGTGTTTTCATCAGAGGATTGAGGTGAGGGTTTTGCATTACTTCAAATTCCTCCACCCACCCCTCGCTCACCAACAACTTCAATGCTGCATTGGCAGTCGTCGCCACCGCCTTTAATTCCACCTTGCTATGCGCGCGTTCTGCCAGCAAATGCAAAATGCGCAACTGCACAACTTTGCGTTTGGGAAATTCTGCCAATGACAACGCCGCCCCTTGTGCGCTTAAGCGGTAGCTCAGCACAGGTTTCACCACGATAGGCACCTCGCTACGCAAGCGTACAGGCAGCGCAGGCAAGATGGTCTGACCGATGGGATAACGGTAATAGTCGCTGCAAAAATTCAGCAGCCGCAATAGCTCAGCCGACAAAGGTGCGCAATCCTGCAACGCACGTGTGATGGTTTTTATTTTTGCCGCCGCCATGTTCGACGCGACAGCGTATTCCATCACCACCCCCACCATGTGCCGCGTGCCGAACGGCACAACCACGCGCTGCCCGATTGCCACGCTCATAGCCTCATCCACCGTGTAATCAAACAAAGTGGCGAGCGGAACATCAAGGGCGACGCGGACGATAGACATTATGTTGGGCTTAACTTTTTTTGTGTGCTGGGCGGCAAATAACTTTCCTCGCTCACCACCTTTCTACCCGTTTTACTTTCCAATTCTTGCCGCGCCTTCTTGGCAATGCCGCCCCCCGTTTTGGCTACCGCTTTGTTTTCCGGCATCCCCGTTGCATCCCTACTTTCTGCAATCTGCCGTGTGGACAATTCCGCCAGCGCGGTAAAAATCAGCTCCGCCTCGCTCATGTGGTCGCGCAGATTTTGCGTCTGCAACCCCTTCAATGTCTTGTGCGCCTTAACATCCACCTCCGCCCATTCCTGATGAATGATATTGGTCAAAATCGCGTATTCCTCACCCTGCTTGATGTCGTGATTTGCCCAATAGTCGGTCAGCTTGTTGCGCGTCTCCTGTCCGGTCATACGCTGCTGAATCCACTTCTCGCTGCGCCCGTGTTTTTGCCAGGTTTCACGCGCACGATCCAGCGAGCGTGCAGGGTCAGCCAACTCCTGCATCCGCTCATAACCCACCTTCGCCAGCCA
>JAVHPV010000350.1:0-1347 GCA_036170775.1 Gallionella sp.
ATTGATGGAAATAATACGCATGAAAAATTTTCGATGAATTAAGCCGCGCCATTATAATGAGGCGTATCTACACCACCTAACTGTTCTCGCTATGCCTAATTTTCGTCAAGATTTCATCCGCTTTGCTGTCGCACAAAAAGTATTGTGCTTCGGTGCATTTCAAACTAAAGCGGGCAGACTTTCCCCCTATTTCTTCAATGCAGGATTGTTCAATGATGGTGCATCGTTGCGCACACTGTCGCAATTCTATGCACAAGCAATTCTTGCCGCAGAATTGCCTTTCGATATGCTCTTTGGCCCAGCCTACAAAGGCATCGCGCTGGCGGCGGGCAGTGCCATCGCGTTAGCTGAACAAGGCCGTAACGTCCCCTATTGCTACAACCGCAAAGAGGCCAAAGACCACGGCGAAGGTGGCACGACAGTAGGTGCGAAACTGCAAGGTCGCGTATTGATTATTGACGATGTAATTTCAGCCGGTACCTCGGTACGCGAATCCATTGAATTGATTCGTGGCGCAGGTGCTACGCCCTGTGGCGTGGTGATTGCGTTAGATCGCATGGAGCGTGGCCTCGGCGAACTGTCCGCAGTGCAGGAAGTTACACGCAACTATGGCATTCCCGTGGTGTCTATTGCGACACTGGATGATTTGTTGGGCTATTTGCGCTATGAAAGCCAAATGCAAGAAAATCTTACTGCGGTTCAAAATTATCGTGATCAATATGGAGTGACTCATGAATAAATCTAAATTACTGTTCGCCTTGATTGCCAGTTTCACCTTTTCGCCGCTCGCGATAGCGAAGATGTACAAATGGGTGGATGACAAAGGCACTACCCACTATGGCGAATCTATCCCCGCTGAATATGCCAATAAAAGCCGCACCGAGTTTAGCGACAAAGGTCGCGCCATTAGAAAAGAAGAGGTGTTGACTCCTGAGCAGCGTCGCGCCAAAGAAGCCAGCGATGAAAAAGCCCGCCGTGAAAATGAAGCGGCATTAGCGCAAAAACGCCACGACAAAGCTTTGATTAGCACCTACAGCAACACGGCAGAAATTGACTTGGCTAAGCGACGTAATTTACAACAAGTCGAAGCGCGATCTTCCAGCCTTGCTTCGCAACTCAAAATGTCTAATGACAGTTTGCAAGGCCTACGAGAGGAAGCTGCCGCACGCACCAAAGCGGGCAGACCCGTAGCAAAATCGTTGCAAGAAGATATTGCTGATGCAGAAGCGAGAAAGAAGAAATTGCAGGAAGACTTAGACAAAACCAAGGCGGAAAAAGCCGCTGTTGATGCACGCTACGAGGCAGAAAAAGCGCGTTATAAAGAGCTTACTGGCAAATAAGTCAAAG
>JAVHPV010000351.1:0-1344 GCA_036170775.1 Gallionella sp.
TGGTGGGTCCCAGTTTTGCAATGATCGCGGAACGCTATGCGGGCGACGCAACTGCAGTTGCTCAGCTGACGAAAAAAGTTCGCCTTGGCGGTCCTGGAAGTTGGGGCGCGATGCCCATGCCCCCCGTGCCTGCCAATGCAACCGACGCTGAAATAAAAGCGATGGTCACCCAAATCTTGGCCACCAAGTAAAGACAAAACTCTCCACTGAGAAAAGCCCCAGTTTGTAATTTGGGGAATCACTGATTAAGTGGTTACTCCCGCGCAAGAGAGAATCCAGCCTGCTGTTTTTAGGTTCAGTGCCATTGGACAATGGCTAAAACTTGTCTTTCTCAGCCATTTCCAGTACCTTGCGTCCCTCGCTAGGGGTCTGCCCGAGAAATTAATATCGTGGCAGTGAGATACACCCTTTGAACCTGTACGGGTCATGCCGTCGTAGGGAAGCATTCTGTCATGGGATGCCCCGTTAAACTTTGGAGCATCACAATGAACGCCAATCCCCAATTCCTTGCTACCTCTGCCCACGTAGATGAGGCCGCCGTCAAACCGTTGCCGAATTCGCGCAAGGTCTATGTGCGAGGTTCGCGTCCAGACATTCAAGTGCCGATGCGCGAGATCACCCAAGACGAAACGCCCGCCAGCATGGGGGCGGAAGTGAACCCGCCTGTTTATGTGTATGACTGCTCTGGGCCTTATACCGACCCAAAAGTAAAGATCGATATCCGCTCCGGTTTGGCCGAGATGCGCGCGGGCTGGATCGCCGAGCGTGACGACACCGAAGCCTTGCCTCACCTCACTTCCGAATACGGTCGCCAGCGTTTGAACGACCCAGCGTTGGCCGAGATGCGTTTCAACCTGCAACACACCCCACGCAAAGCCAGCGCAGGCAAGAATGTGACGCAGATGCACTACGCGCGCCAAGGCATCATCACACCCGAGATGGAATACATCGCTATCCGCGAGAACCAAAAAGTAGATGGCATGAGCGAGATGATGCTCAAACAACATGCGGGCGAAAATTTTGGCAAAGCGATGCCGAAGAAGATCACCCCTGAGTTCGTGCGTGCCGAAGTGGCCGCAGGCCGCGCCGTCATCACCGCTAACATCAACCACCCTGAAATCGAGCCAATGATTATTGGGCGTAATTTCTTGGTAAAGATTAACGCCAACATCGGCAACTCCGCGCTGGGTTCGAGCATCCAAGAAGAAGTGGAAAAGATGACTTGGGCGATACGTTGGGGCGGCGACACGGTGATGGATTTGTCCACCGGCAAGAACATCCACGAGACACGCGAATGGATCATCCGCAACTCACCTGTGCCGATTGGTACTGTGCCGATTTATC
>JAVHPV010000352.1:0-6053 GCA_036170775.1 Gallionella sp.
CGATTCCGCTTCCAGCAGGGCGAGCATTTTTTTGCGTTCCTGTTCTTCAATCGGCAAATAGCCATGAAAAGCAAAGCATTGGCCATTTAAGCCAGAAGCCATGAGCGACAGTAAAATTGAGGAAGGGCCGACGAGAGGAACGACTTTAATGCCTTTGCGATGCGCTAAATCGACTAACAGTGCGCCAGGATCGGCGATGCCAGGGCAACCAGCCTCCGAGATAATGGCTACATCGTGTCCTTGTAATAGGGGCGTGAGCAGTGCCGCCACATCTTGCGCTGCGGTGTGTTCGTTGAGGGTGCTGAAATGCAAGGATTGAATCGCTTGTTCATGCTTGAGTGCAGACAAAAACTGACGTGCAGTTTTGGCTTGCTCCACCACAAAATAGCTGAGGCTGCGCGCTATGGTGATGACATGTTGGGGAAGCACTTGTTGGGCGGGGGTGTCTCCCAGTGTGCAGGGTAATAAGTAGAGTGTGCCGCTGATCGGGGCGGGCATCAAAATAACTCCACTTGTTCGTTGCGTAGCATGTCGATTAACAAAATCAGGGGGAGTCCAATCAAGGCATTGGGGTCTGTCCCCGTCATGGATTCAATCAATGCGATGCCCAGTCCCTCCGACTTGGCACTTCCCGCGCAGTGGTACGGCTGCTCCTTGAGCAGATAGGCTTCAATATCGGCATCGCTGAGATTACGTAGCGTGACATGATTTTCGGCAACGTCGGTTTGCATTCGTCCTGTTTTGCTGTTGAACAATGCCAGCGCGGTGTAAAAGCAGGTGGTACGTCCACGCATGTTGCGTAGTTGCGTTACCGCGTTGGCGTGGTTCATCGGTTTGCCGATGAGTTGTTCGTCCAGTAGGGCGACTTGGTCTGAGCCGATGATGAGCGCGTCGGGGTAGCTCGCTGCCACTGCACGCGCTTTTTCTTGGGCAAGGCGGATTGAGGTGGCACGCGCCGATTCTTGTGGCAAGGGGGTTTCGTCCAGCTCGGGGGCTGCTGTCACAAACGGTAGTTGAAGTCGTTTTAGTAATTCGCTGCGATAAATCGAGCTGGAGGCCAGAACAAGTAACTGAGAATTCAAGAATATTCCTAAGGATTTTTGACAGGGCAGGGCGAAAAATATATCATGCGCGCCTCATGAACGCACGGCCTTTTATTGATAGCTTGGAATTCGCCAGAAATGGCCAAAAAATCAAGGGTGAAGTGTCTGTTGCGGAGCTGTCTCGTTTGCACGATATGTTGGCAAATCTGTACGGACAATTGAGCTATGAGTTGCTCGGTTGTGTTGATAAGCTGGGGCAGCTTGGCTTGAAATTAAGCGCGCAAGGTGAGTGTCAGTTGACCTGCCAGCGGTGCTTAAAGCCTTACACTTATCCAGTTCAAGTTGCATCGTATTTAATATTGCGCGATCAGGCGGCACTAGACGCTTTGGGCGATGAGGAAGATGAGTTCGATAGCATTCTGGCTGAGTCGCATCTGGAAATAGCGCAGTTGCTGGAAGACGAGATTTTATTAAGTTTGCCGATTGCCCCAAAACATGCCGTGGGTGATTGTCAGGCGCAGGATCAGGTGGCGGCAGCAACGGCGGAGGCTCATCCTTTTGCCATGTTGGCGCAGTTGAAAAAGTAATCATTAAACGGTTTTATCAAGGAGTATTAGCATGGCAGTTCAGCAAAACAAAAAGTCCCCTTCCAAGCGTGGTATGCACCGCGCACACGATTTTCTGACCAATCCAGCCACGGCTGTAGAGGCCACGACAGGTGAGGTGCATTTGCGTCACCATATCAGCCCAACAGGTTTTTATCGTGGTAAGAAAGTAGTCAAGACCAAGAGCGAATAAGCTCTGCTATAACGCAGCCGATCGATGAGGTCGGCTGCGTTTTCTTTTCTATTGGCACTTTCAAGGATCACTGAGTGGATGTCACATTAGCTATAGATGCAATGGGAGGCGACCACGGTGTCTCGGTCACGATCCCAGCCGCAGTTGCATACCTGAAACGTTTTCCGCGTGACACCATTATTTTGGTGGGCATCCCCGACGCTATTGAAACTGAATTGCGCGCCTTGGGTGCTCAGCAAGGTGTGCACCTGCGCATTCATCCAGCCACGCAAGTAGTGACGATGGACGAGCAACCGCAATCCGCGTTGCGTGGCAAAAAAGATTCTTCGATGCGCGTCAGCATCAATCTGGTTAAAAATGGTGAGGCACTGGCTTGTGTGAGCGCGGGGAATACTGGCGCACTCATGGCCAGCGCGCGCTATGTGCTGAAAACTTTGCCTGGCATTGATCGCCCTGCCATTGCCTCTTATCTGCCCACTGAAAAAGGTCAAGTCTGTATGCTCGACTTGGGGGCGAATACCGACTGTACTGCCGAGCATTTGCTGCAATTCGCCTTGATGGGCTCTACGTTAGTCACCGCCTTGGAGCACAAGCCGAATCCAACCCTAGGCTTGCTCAATATCGGCAGCGAAGACATCAAGGGCAACGAAGTCGTTAAACAAGCCGCGCAATTACTCCGCGAGAGTGACTTGAATTTTTACGGCAACGTAGAAGGCAATGACATTTTCAAGGGGGTGACGGATGTGGTGGTGTGTGATGGTTTCGTCGGAAATGTTGCCCTGAAAACCGCTGAAGGGGTGGCCAAGATGATGGGCGGATTTTTGCAAGCAGGGTTCAAAAAAAATCTTTACACCCAGCTCGCTGCACTCGTGTCGCTGCCCGTGCTGAAGGCATTCAAACATCGTTTAGATCATCGTCGTTACAACGGCGCAAGTTTCTTGGGGCTGAAAGGCATCGTGGTGAAAAGCCACGGCTCAGCAGATATTTACGCCTTTGGTTGCGCCATTGAGCGCGCCGCTGAAGAAGTGCGTGGCGGTATGTTGAGCCACATCAGCGAGCATGTGGAAAAATGGCATCAGCAAAATCAAATTAGTGCAGAAGGAGTCGCGTAATGCATTCAAAAATTATCGGTACTGGAAGTTATCTGCCTGCGCGCATGCTGACCAATTTTGATTTGGAAAAAATGGTGGATACCTCGCACGATTGGATCGTGTCACGCAGTGGTATCCATGAACGGCATTTTGCGGCAGACGATGAACGTACCAGTGATCTCGCTTATCAAGCCAGCCTCAAGGCGATTGAGGCGGCGGGCATTGCGGCGGATGAAATTGATTTGGTGATAGTCGCGACGACCTCGCCAGATATGCCATTCCCTAGCACTGCCTGTATCTTGCAAGGCAAGCTGGGTATCAAAAATGGCTGCCCCGCCTTTGATATGCAGGCGGTGTGCGGTGGCTTCGTGTACGCGCTCAATACTGCCGATATGTATATTCGTGGTGGGCAAGCCAAAACGGTACTGGTGGTGGGGGCTGAAGTGATTTCGCGGATGCTGGACTGGAACGATCGCACCACCTGCGTGTTGTTTGGTGATGGGGCGGGCGCAGTCATTCTGCGAGCCAGCGAGACTCCTGGCATCCTTGCCACAAAACTACATGCGGATGGCAGCTATCGTGATTTGTTAAAAGCGGATCCTAAAATCGTGATGGAAGGGCAAGCCGTCTTCAAATTTGCCGTGACGGTATTGAGTTCGGTTGTGGAAGAGTTGCTCGAAGAAAATCATCTGCACAGTTCGGATATTGATTGGCTAGTGCCGCATCAGGCCAATATCCGCATCATGGAAGCTACGGCGAAGAAGCTGGGTTCTGGTATGGATAAGGTGGTGGTGACGGTGCATAAGCATGGCAATACGTCTGCCGCTTCGATCCCCCTGGCATTGGATACGGCAGTGCGCGATGGGCGCATCCAAGCGGGACAAAATGTGCTGATTGAAGCCATTGGCGGCGGCTTTACTTGGGGTGCTATGCTGATTCGTATGTAGCTGTACCACTCCACGCAAGCGGGAATTCGGTTGATTGCTTGAACCTAAAGCCCTTATTAGGACGCTTGTTTCAGTAGGAGCTCGATTTATCGAGCGATTGCTTGCATCATCGCTCGATATAAATCGAGCTCCTACTCCGCGAACTGTTTGGCTGTAACAGGGTGACTGCTTTTGTGGGAACGACAACCCTATATGGGTGCAGCGTTTGTATAATTTTTTTGGCGAATAACGCGACACTGTTCGCTTTTAATTATTCTTGATGGAAGGCTTCCTATGACTCAATTTGCTTTTGTATTTCCTGGGCAAGGCTCGCAATCGCGCGGCATGATGAATGGTTATGCTGATTTTCCCGTTGTACGCGATACCTTTGCTGAAGCTTCTGAAGTGTTGCAGCAAGACTTGTGGCAACTGGTGGCTGAAGGCACAGATGCCGACTTGAATGCCACGGTGAATACGCAACCTATCATGCTCACGGCGGGGGTGGCGGTCTATCGTGCATGGCAAGCGCAACAAGGCGCGCAGCCCGTACTCATGGCGGGACACAGTTTGGGTGAATACACTGCGCTGGTTGCCGCTGGCGCATTGCGCTTTGCCGATGCCTTGCCTTTGGTGCGCTATCGTGCGCAATGTATGCAACAAGCCGTGCCTGACGGCATGGGTGGCATCGCGGCGATTTTGGGTCTGGATGATGAAGCGGTGCGTGCGGTATGTGCTGAAGGTGCGCAAGGCGAAGTTTTAGAAGCAGTTAATTATAATTCGCCAGGGCAGGTTGTGATCGCGGGGAATCGCACCGCCGTTGAGCGGGGCATGGCACTGGCGAAAGAAAAAGGGGCAAAGCGCGCCATCATGTTGCCGATGAGCGTGCCCTCGCATTGCAGCTTGTTGCAAGGGGCGGCGCAACAATTGCGCGATTATCTCAGCAATGTTGCGCTACAAACTCCCATGATTCCTGTGCTACACAATGCAGATGTCGCCGCGTATAGCGATGCCGTCGCCATTAAAGACGCGTTGGTGCGCCAGCTTTATTCGCCTGTGCGCTGGGTGGAAACCGTGCAAACCTTTGGTAAACAGGGCATCACGCATAACGTGGAATGCGCCCCTGGCAAAGTCTTGGCGGGGCTAAACAAACGTATCGACACCCATCAACAAGCCCTCGCTATGCATGATGGCGAAGCACTCAAAGCAGCGTTGGCTGCACTGGTTTAAGGAGTTAATATGACACTGCAAGGACAAATCGCGCTGGTGACAGGGGCAACGCGCGGCATCGGTCAGGCGATTGCGTTGGAACTGGGGAAACAAGGCGCAACCGTGTTAGGGACAGCCACCAGTGACAAGGGTGCGCAAGCAATTACTAACTATCTGCAAGCGGCGGGCATCGCAGGCAAGGGTTACGCGCTGAACGTCAATGATGCGATCCAAACCGAACAGGTGCTGGGCGAACTACGCAAAGAGTTTGGTGAGATTTCGATTTTGGTGAACAACGCGGGTATTACCAAAGATAACTTGCTGGCGCGTATGTCTGACGAAGAGTGGGACGATGTGTTGACCACTAACCTGAAATCAGTATTCCGCCTGAGCCGTGCTGTGTTGCGTGGCATGATGAAGGCGCGCAGCGGGCGCATCATCAGCATCTCCTCGGTTGTGGGCAGTATGGGCAACCCAGGTCAAGCGAACTATGCCGCTTCCAAGGCGGGCATGGTCGGTTTCACCAAATCTCTGGCGCAAGAAATCGGTAGCCGCAACATCACCGTGAACTGCGTTGCACCTGGCTTTATTGATACCGATATGACGCATGCTTTGGGTGAAGAACAGCGTGCCAAACTGGTTGAACACGTGCCGTTGAAACGTTTAGGTAAACCCTCGGATATTGCCGATGCAGTGGCTTTTTTGGCGAGTCCGCGAGCGGCTTACATCACTGGTGTCACGCTGCATGTTAATGGCGGGATGTACATGGAGTAGAGCGGCTCACGCCAAGCCGTAACACAGTCATCGCGGACAGCACCCCGCGATTTTTTCTCACCACACCTCGAACCCGATCTTGGTCAATTGTTTTGCCATCATCCGTTCATTGCCACAAAGGAACATTCATGGCTAAGCCCAACTATAGTTTTGAAAAACGTCAAAAAGAGCTTGCCAAGAAAAAGAAGCAAGAAGAAAAACGCCTGAAGAAAACC
>JAVHPV010000353.1:0-1343 GCA_036170775.1 Gallionella sp.
TATAGTGGACCCCAGATTTCAGACAGTGAATTAAGATGGTAGCCTGCTGTAAAAGAGGAGCAGGTGATGAGTGAAAGTCGACGTAAGAATTTCACGGGCGAGTTCAAGGCAAAGGTGGCACTTGAAGCGATCCGTGGCGTCAAGACAGTGAATGAGATCGGTCAGGAATTTGGCGTGCATCCGACGCAAGTTGGTCAGTGGAAGCGGGAGCTTCAAGAACAGGCGTCCAGTCTGTTTGATGTCAAACGCGGCCCCAAACCTGCCGACCCGTCTGCCAGTCCGGAGAGGCTGTATTCCGAGATTGGGCGACTCAAGATGGAGTTGGACTGGCTCAAAAAAAAGTCTGGGATCTGCCTGTAGCGGAACGCAGGCCCTGGGTTGGCGCCAATGAACCCTTGGCGCTGACCCGGCAGTGCGAGTTGGCGGGTGTTAACCGCTCCACGGTATATGCGCCGCATCAGGCTGCAAAACCGGACGAGCAGGAATTGGCGCTGCTGGTGCTGATCGACGTTGAATACACGCGCCGTCCGTTCTACGGCAGCCGTAAGATCAAGATTTATTTGCGAAATTTAGGGCATAGAATCAATCGTAAGCGTGTGCAGCGACTGATGGCTCTGTTGGGGTTGGCAGGCATGGCGCCGGGGCCGAATACCAGTCGCCCGCATCCGCAACACAAGATTTATCCGTACTTGCTACGGGGCGTGGTGGTTGCGCGACCCAATCAGGTGTGGAGTACAGACATTACCTATATCCGGCTGCCGCGTGGTTTTGTGTACTTGGCGGCAGTGATCGACTGGTATTCGCGCCGTGTCTTGTCATGGCGGCTGTCAAACACCATGGATAGCGGTTTTTGCGTCGACTGTTTGGAGGATGCGCTACAGAATTACGGCACGCCCGAAATCTTCAACACAGATCAGGGGAGCCAGTTCACCAGTGAGGTATTTACGGGCGTGCTGTTGAAAAAAAGCATTGCAATCAGCATGGACGGACGTGGTCGTGCTCTGGATAACATCTTCGTGGAGCGGCTCTGGCGCAGCGTAAAACACGAAGATGTGTACCTGAAAGGGTATGGCACCTTGCCGGAATTACTGCTTGGACTGACGGAATACTTTGTTTTTTACAACACAGAAAGAACGCACCAATCGTTGGGCTACAACACACCGGATCAGGTCTATCGTACTGGCAATGGCGGCGGAGCCAGAATTCTGGACAAGTTCAGCAAGACAGAAAAACTGCTTTTAGAAATAGAAGCAAAAAACCGGGGCAGCGCCGACCAGCTGCATGAAACAGGCGACCATCTTAAACTCGTTACATTATTGTCTTGACCGAGGGGTCCACTTTAC